>CANBTO010000355.1 GCA_947372405.1 Verrucomicrobiaceae bacterium | reverse complement strand
CCCTTTTCCCCCGCTGACTCAGACCTCGGGGTCCAGCAGGTCCTCGGATCTTACCGTGGATCTTCGCCGGTGAATGTCACCTTCGACACCAGCGTCAGCTACACTAACAACGCGCCCGGCAAGACGTCGAGCGCTGACGAAGCCGCGTGGTTTTCCGCCAGCCGACTGGCCGTATCCTGGCGGCCGCGGATTGCTTATGGCTGGTTTGCGGACATCGGCCTTGCTCAGGAGATTTACCGATTCGAGGGAAGCAAAGCGGTCGATTTTGAAAATTTCGATCCTTACATCGGAGTCGTCAAATCCATCCCCGAGCTCGACGATCTGATTTTTTTCACCCGTTATGAATATCAGCGGATTACCACCGGCACTCTCTCTGACGGCGATTACACCGCCCAGAGAATCCGGACTGGCCTGCAGAAAGAACTTTTCCTGACTTCGAAGCAACAATTGTCCGCAGGAGTGGACGCCGCCTTCGACATCAACGCCCACGCGAACGCGCTTGAACGCAATGTGTACTCCGCCGATTTGAGTTATACCTATCGGCTAGCAGACCGCCTTAGTGCTACGCTTTCCTATACGGCATCGCTGTGGGACTTCCGACACGGCGGGCGGGAAGACTGGAGCCAGATTGCCGGACTTGAGCTCACTTGGACACCCTGCGAGAACCTCAGCATTTACACCAACGTATTCTACACCAACCACACCTCCGATACCGGCGCTGGTGTCAACGATTACGAGGCTTGGCAATCCGGAATCGGAATCGGCTTGAACTACTCATTCTAACTCTTATGAAAAATTTCATCCCTCTCCTCGCCCTGCTTGTTCCCGCCGCCGCCGACACGCTTCGGACGGCAAATGTGACCGCAGCCGTCAATGAAGTTCAGGTCTATCCGGGTTCAAGCAATCCTCACTCCGCAGCGGTCGGTGAGAAAGTTGCCACGCCTTCTTCGGTTCAAACCGGTCGCCAATCCCGCACGGAACTCACCTTCAACGACAGCACGATCACCCGCTTGGGGCAGAACTCGGTCTTCAGCTTTCGTGAAGGCGGTCGCAATGTGGAATTGAAACAAGGCTCAGTCTTGCTCCAGGTTCCCAAAAATGCAGGTGGAGCCACCATCCGGACCGCCACCGTAACTGCGGCTATTACCGGGACAACAGTGATGTTCGAATATAACTCCGGGAAATGGATCAAGCTCCTCACCTTGGAGGGAACCCAGCATCTTTCCATCAATGGCAGCAAGACCAGCGTCGCCGTGCCAGCGGGTAAGATGATAATCATGCACCCGAATGCGAAGGTGATTCCTGAACCAGTGACCATCGACATCGCCAAGCTGGTCGCCACCTCGCCCCTAGCAGGAAATGGTCCCTTCGGCCCCTTGCCGCCGCGGGCAATGGAGTTGATTGCGGAAACGATCCATGAACAATTGGACGCAAAGCGCCGTGGGGATTTAATTCCCACGAACGACGTCATCTCAGGTGCCGGTGAACGGAACTCGCGTGGCATCCGGGATTCAGGACAAGACAACCGCTCGCCAGTGGGCCAGATTAAGTGACGCTGATGCATCCGTCGCAGAGGCGATCCAAATTTGAAACCAAGCGACTATGTTAGAACGGGTCTTAAAAACGGGAAGAGCAATTCAACCCATAGAATTGATAGTGATTGGTTAATTGTTCATAGCGAAAAATCTTTCTTCATTGGGATTTTGGATTCTGGATGCTAAAATGATTACCGAATTTCAAGTGCTCGTGGCAAAAACCGCGGGGTTGGCGATTGCGATTCACGTCGTCCTGTGGATCGTCCTCCATCTGCTATTTCGCCGAATGGCCCGGTCGCCGCGACTCAGCCTTCACCTTTTCGCACTATCGCTGGGCACCTGGATCGCGGGACGCATGTTCTTTGTTCGTGAGGCTTGGGTTGATCATGTCGGTGCGGCACTCATTTTCACCACCACCCTGTTTCTCTGGGTAGTATTCGACCGTCTGATCTGTGGTGCCTGGCTTGCCCATCGTCGGAAAATCCACATTCCCATCATCCTGCGCCAACTCGGCGGAGTGCTCATTGTTCTTGTCGCGGCTTCTTGCATACTTAAATGGGGCTACCAACTGGAACTCACGGCCCTGTTCGCCACCTCGGGCATCGCCGCCGTGATCCTAGGCTTCGCGATGCAAGATTTGCTCTCCAATGTCATCGCTGGATTCAGCATTCACATGACCCGCGCATACCGGGTCGGCGATTGGCTTTTGCTCGGGGAAAAGGGCGACCGCGCGGAAGTCACCGAGATCAACTGGCGCTCCACGCGCTTGGTAAACAATGACCAAGTTTCCTTCGAGCTACCTAACAGTGAAGTGGTCAAGCACAGCATCGTCAACCTCAACTACCCCACCCCGGAGCACGGCATTCGTCTGCGATTCGGTCTCGACTATGACGTTCCGCCCGCCATGGCCAAGCAGGCTCTACTCGCAGCCATCGCAAATGTCCAAGGCATCACCGAGTCTCCGGCGCCCTCCGTATTTCTCACCGATTTTGGTGACTCTTCAGTCATCTATGAACTACGAGTTTGGATGCGCCACGCCAGCCTTTACAACGCGGTCTGCGACGGCATCCGCACCGCCCTCTGGTATGAACTCAAGCGCCGTGACATCCGCATTCCCTATCCCATCCGTTCGCTTGAAATTCGCAAACCCAACGAACCCGGGTATTTCGCCGATGCCAAAGCCCGGGCTTCGGAAATTGTGGCGGGCAAGGCGCTGGACTGCCTAACTGCCGAGGAGGCCCGCAGCTTGGTCGCAAATGGTAGGATCGTCCTCTATGGTCCGGGTGAAGCGCTCGTCTCCGGCGGCGATGTCGGAAATTCCATGTTTGTCATTCTCGACGGAGGTGTACAAGTCACCGGCAAGTCCGACATTGGATCACTGGTCGTCCTCGCGAAGTTAGGGTCCGGCGATACCTTCGGAGAAATCTCCCTCCTGACCGGCGAGCCTCGCAACGCCACCGTAAGCGCGGTGACGGACACTCTGGTTCTTGAAATTCGCAAAACGGACATATCCCCGCTCATTGTAGCCAATCCAACACTCGCCGGAAGTCTCGGAGAACTGCTGGAGCGCCGCCAAACAGCAACCCGGGAAGCCCTTCATGGTAACACAGGAAAAGCCGAATCCGAATCCAGCCCTCCTCAACGCCGCAGTTGGACCGAGAAGATATGCGACTTCTTCAGCGACTCGGTGGGTTGATACACTCAGCACGGAGTGACGGGCTTTTAGTCATGGATTTTAGGTTTACCTTCTGTGGGAATTCCCACCGGAGTGGGGTGTAACTCCATGAGTGCTTTTAGCATTGTTTCCAGTCGATTTTCAAGGGGGTTGTAGGTCAAACCACCAGCGAGAGTTGCTTTGGCTTTTTCATAATTGCCACTTTCGGCATAGAGTTTTGATAGCATCAAAATCGCCTCAACATTGTGGGTGTTCATTTTTGCTTTGAGTAACTTCTTAAAGAGTTCGATAGCCTCACCGGCGCTGGCAGGAGAGGCGGCAAGTATAACGGCAAGTTGCTCCGTTGCGGCACTTATCGCAAACGGGGGTGCATTAGGGGTGTCCAAAACGTTACGATACAATTGCTCTGCGGTCTTGCTGTCATTTTTTCCATCAGCGATATTCGCTAGCGCGAGTTTCGCCACAGCATTTGTTGGGTCTTCTACGAGAACCTCCCTAGCAAGGGTTTCTGCGGCGTCGATGTAACCGTCTTTGATTAAAAATATAGAAGCAAACGCCTTTGGTTGATAGAGGTAGGGTCGTGTATCCACCGTGAGCAGCAACAATTCCGAAGGGTGGCTCCAGACACCCGCCCAATAGCGAAAATAGGCACCACAGATTGGTAGCCTGTATGTCAGGAAAATACCTAACAGCACAACGAGAATGGCCGCGCCGGATTTAGCTTCACGGAGAAGTTTTGCACGGGTGCGGAGCAAGTAAGCACACGCGGATGCGAAAGACAGGGCCAAGCCAATCGACGGAATCGTCACGTAAGCGTCATAGATCGGCCCGTTGAAGCAAGGGATGAAATTACCCGACGGGAAGCTAGCGACTAGAAAAAAGATGATGCCGTAGGAAGCGATGGGGTAACGCTTCCAGGTGGCGAATGCCGAGGCGATCAGTCCTGCCAGAAAGAACCATGCGAGCACGAGAGAAGATGCGGGAGCTGAGCGGAGCCATGAGTAGTTACCCAAAACCTCAAGTGTGCCAAATGGATAGGCCCACATCAGAAAATGGCGCCATAGAAACCATGGAGCTGATAAGAATAGGTGGATGGGTTTGGTGGTGGTATCAAATCCAACATGCGCAGCGCTGCCTCCGATGGGTTTTGCGGAGTAGTAGGAACGGATGACTAAAAACGCAATCGCAACAACCGTGTAGGTTGCGTAGGTGATCACGGCCTTGCGGTTGAACGAAATGCGGCGTTGTTGGAAATCACGAATGAAAAACAATGCCGGAAAGATGATCAAGGATTCGTAACTCAAGAGCGCAATCGCATAGCATAGTCCACAGCCAACCAGCGCTGCCGAGGAATTCCGAGTCATCCATTTTTCATGGAAATGAAAAACCAATGAGATGAACGCGATACCGATACTGATATTCGCACAACTCAGCCATACGGCGGTGGAAACGCAACTGGGGCTTAGTGCCCACAGACTGGCGGCAAGTAACGCCGTTATCCGTGACTCGAAGCAAATCCATGCAATTTGGAAAACGCCGATCACGGCGGCAAGAAAGGAGATCAACCCAATCAAATGCCATTGAAACATATTTTTCTCCAGTGAAGCAGCGAGCATAAAAATTGCATTCTTTACCGGACGGAAGTAAGCAAATGCATCGGTACCAAAAATCTCAGTCCAACTATCAAAGCTTTTGGATTTCATCTTTTGATGGATATCGTCTGCAAATGGTGGCGCATGCATGCCGGGCCAAACGCAAAAAATCACCAGCAAGATGAGCAGAAAGAGACCGATTTTATAGACGGATGGTTTTTGGAAAAAGGTAGCTGACGTCATGAGGATGTTGTGCGGGAGTTGCGAGTTATGGTGGATGAGTGAGAATAGTTAGGTTTCAAAGCGGTGGCGTGGACATCAATCATTTAACCCGTGGCCCTAAACTGGAGAGATTCAAAATTGTATAAAATTTGATTTTTAACGGGAGGCTCGTGAAACATCGGTTAGGCTGGATCGCAGGGCTGGTGAATGAGGGGTTAAATTCTTCAGGTGGTCTAAACGACTCGCCCCCCAAATAGAAGCGAAAACAGCGGGAAGCTAGAGCTGCGTCTCTCCGTTCAGGGTTGCAGAGTTCGACGCCATCGGTGAAGGTGTTATGCAGACCCGCGACAAAAACAGTGTCCGGCGGTAATCTGAGACCGATACCCGAGGAGGTTCTGACGAGCATCTCGCGCTTCGCCTATCAGCACTGGCGTCTCCTCAATTTCGTGGCGCGCTGCCGGAGGGCGTTTGACCTCGTCCAGTCCACTTGGCTGGTGGACAGAAATGTCCACCCTTGCGGACATCGAACAGGGGTGCGGCGCCCGCCAATTTGAAGTTTGCTTGACACAAGGTTAGTCCAAACCTAACCGGCGTAATCGTTAGTGGGCGCGCGGGCCTTGTTTTGGGCCGGTTGGCTCGATCACTTCAAAGTCAGTGCCTTTCAGTTTATGCAATTCGTCGAGGCCTTTGATGCGGCTGTCCGGAGCGAC
>CANBTO010000354.1 GCA_947372405.1 Verrucomicrobiaceae bacterium | reverse complement strand
TTCAGTTTGTTTTCGAACAAGGCAGCAAGCCATTCCTCGCCTTGTCCTTGAATGCTCAACCAAAGCGCGTATTCGATGAAACGATCCGTCGGCTTTTCCAACGCAGCCAGCGCGGCATCCATCGGTTCCCAGCCGGGGAGTTTCGATAGCGTGCGGATTGCCTCGATGCGAACCCGTGCGAAATCATCCGTGCTCGCGGTTTTTAAAATCATGAGTGCATCCTGGGTGGCCATGGCGGGCAGCTCATCGGCCAGCATGCGAATCCCGGCAGCGCGGACTTCTCCGGTTTTGCAACGAATGACTTTGTTCAACAAGTCGAAGTCTCGGACGTTGCGGCCTTCGCTCAACCATAGCGCGGCGAGCAACGTGCGGTCATCCTTTGCGTTTGCCTGCCACTGCTGAATCGCCGCAGGCAGAGTCTTCGACTTGCTTTCATGCAGCACGGCGGTCGCTTGCTCGCGGTCATAGCGCACGTTGCTGGCGAGTGCCTCTAGCAATTCATTTTCAGGCAACTTGGTGAAGTCGCGCGGCTTGAGCAGCGGGCTGCCTTTGCGAGTGACTTTCCAGATGCGCCCGTGTTCGCGATCGCGGCGCGGATCGCGGAAATCAACTTCGCCGTGGTTAATGATCGGGTTCGACCAATCGGCGATGTAGAGCGCGCCGTCGGGACCGATTTTCACATCGATCGGACGAAAATTCACGTCGTCGGTCCGGATGAGGTCCGGCAGCGCTTGAGTGACGTATCCGGCACCCTGATCGGCAATGGAAAAGCGGACGACGCGGTGGGCACGGAAGTCACAAGTGATGAGATTGCCCTGCCAATCAGCGGGAAAATGCGGCGACTCGATGATTTCTAGACTGCAAAATTTCGGATAGCCGCCCGGACTAACTCCATCGAGGAGCCGCTGCGCCCCCGAGTAGGCGGCATACATCGCATCGGGGACGCCCCAGTTGATGCCGCTCGATCCGGCACCGTCAGTTAGAAAAGATTGACCATAGAAATCAAACTGATGGCCCCAGGTATTCCACAGGCCGCGGAACATAATTTTAAGATCCGACGTCACCGGATCGAAGCGATAGACGCCGCCCGATCTCAAGCGCACGATGCCATGTGGGGTTTCGGTATCGGTGCGGGTGTAAACGGATTGGTTCATCCACAGGCGACCGTCGGGACCACGGCGGAGGGTGTGGAGATTGTGGTGGGTATCTTCGGTGCCGAAGCCGCTGAGGACGCGGGTTTTGACATCGCTTTTGCCATCGCCATCGGTGTCCTCGAAATGCAGGAGGTCGGTGCTTTGCGCGACGTAAGCCCCGCCATCGCCGGGCATGACGGCGGTGGGCATCATCAGGCCCGAGGCAAAGATGGTGGACTTGTCCGCACTGCCGTCGTGGTCGGTGTCTTCGAGGATGAGAATTTTATCGTCGGGAGTCTGACCGACTTCGACTTGCGGGTAGCTCATGGAACTGGCGACCCAGAGGCGACCGCGTGGATCGAAGTTCATTTGG
This sequence comes from Verrucomicrobiaceae bacterium, assembly GCA_947372405.1. The sequence continues at coordinate 4,230 of CANBTO010000354.1, read as the reverse complement.
GTGGGCTTGTGGAGAAGTGGATTCTCGGCCCAGAGCGTGACTTCAAAGCCATCGGCGACGGTGAATGCGGGGTGGGGCTGGGGGGTGATTTTCGCAAATTGCGATTGGCTAACAGGAGCCGTTAGAGGAGTGATGGCGCTTTTGGAAAGGTCGCGCATTTTTGCGATGGCAGTTTCTTCAGCAGTGACGAGTTCATCGAAACGTGGGATTTCTCCGGCATTGCGGCCTTGCTCACGTTTCCTGAAACCGAAGATGTAGGCCATATTCGCCGGGCGGGAGCGATTGAAGAACCACTCGTTCTTGGTGAGAATATGCTGGCGCAGGACGGCGGCGTTTTCGCCTTGATCCCATGGCAGTGGTTTCCAGCCGAGGGATTTTTCGATGAAGCGTGCGGCGGCTTTGTAACCATCTCCATTTAGATGAATGCCATTTTGGGAGTAGGTGGGATTCTGCTCTAACTCAGCTAGAGGAACGAAGGGGATGTTTCGTTTGGCGGCGGTGCCGGCGAGGATGCGGTTGATGGCAGTTAGAGAAGCTCGGTGACTGGCGATTTCGGCGGGCAGCGCCGAGGCCTGAGTGAAGTGTGGCGGAGGGCCGAGGATGAGAAAACGGGGCGTGCCGCCGGTAAGCGCGGGTGCGGCATCGAGGAGGCGCTCAAGGTTTTTCTGGAAGTCCTCAGGGGTGCCGCCGCCGGGGAGTGAAGCGGCCATGCCGTAGCCGAGGACGATGACGCTAGGCTTGTAGGTGGTGAGTTGGTTTTGGAGCTGTTGCCAGCCTTCCGCCGGAGATTCGTGACCTGCTTGGACGAGGCTGAGGCCACTGCGGGAATCTCCGGCAGGCGTGTCGGCATTCCAACCGAGGTTGCGAAACGTGACGTTGCGCTCGGGAACTTGGACGGTCGCGGCGAGTTCGATCCAACCTTGGTATTGCTCGCGTTCGATGAATGCATCGCCGACGAGGGCGATACGATCACCGTCCTTGAACTCGAAGGCGGGTGCGGAAAAGGCGGTGGCTGTCAAACCGGCTAGTATGCCGAACAAAGGGATGAGGAATCTCATGCGAATATCAAAAATAGGGTTCAGCGTCAGGCTGGAAACTCAAGGCTCGCGCTTCTGAATATGAATGAAGGTGCCTTTTTTGTTAGCAGTTAGAAAATCAGGGAAGCCGTCGCCGTTCGCATCGCCACTTGGCAGCATCACTCCTACGCCGGAGTCGGAATGAATCGTCTTCGGCGTGAATTTCACCACCCCGCCCTCGCGGGTGACCTTCAACCAGAACAGCAGCGCCGGGTCGTTCACGCCGGGATCGCCACCCTTGCCATCGGCCCCCGGCGGGTGCGCCCAAAAACGTTTCCCGGTGATCAGATCTTTGATCCCGTCGCCATCGACATCAAGGAAGTCCACACCGTGCATTTGCGCGATCACCAGACCACCGGCGGAAGTTGCCGCATCTTTGGTCAGGATCGGATGCTCTATCCAGCCGTCTGCGGTTTGCTCGAACCACGACAAGCCATAGGCATGGGCATCGATCACGGAAATGATGTCGTTTTTCCCATCGCCATTGAAATCATAAATATACATCTGTGCGCCACCATTGCCCTTGAATGGGATCGGGTGGAGCGTCCACTCACCGCCAGCTTTACCCGGATTTTTCCACCAACCGCGTTTTTCGATGAGGTCCGGCAAGCCATCGCCATCGACATCCCCGACGCCTTGGCCGTGGGTGTAGCGAAAAACGGACTTGTCTGGCGGCGTGATCGCGACGAATGGCCATGGCTGTGTCGGATCCGCCGGTGGTGAGGCGTAGCCATATGAGCCTTTCTGCGCACAGACGATTTCCGGTTTCCCGTCGCCTGTTAGGTCAGTGAACAATGGCGACTCGCAATCGACCACATCCATGATCGGATGCTTCACCCAAGCTGCCGTGCCGCCTTTGGGATTTTCTAACCACCACGCTCCTTTGCCCGGCCAACTGATGATGAGAACGTCCGGCCAGCCATCGCCATTGATGTCCGGCGCGAACTCTAAGAATGCATCCGAATAACCGTGGGGATCTACCGCCTTGGCTTCGTAGATTTCATGCTGCACCTTGAAATCTGGCCCCTCATACCAGAACGGGCCGGAGACAATATCCATCTTTCCATCCTTGTTCATGTCGGCAATTGCTCCGCCCTCGGAGTAGAACTTGTCGCTGAGTTTCTTGGTTTCCCAACTGACTTCAGCGGTGAGTCCGGGAAGGGTTAAAAAGAGAATGAGAGTGGCAATGAGTTTCATGGTTAGATGTGTTTAAATTGGGTGTCTTGCTTATGGGTTCGTGGGGCGCGGTGACGTGTGGGCGAGACGGCCACACTCCTAGAATAGTGTAATTTCACTCCTTCGCTTTCACATTCATTTCCCACTTGTCTGCTGGCACCAGCACGGACCGCGCGGCATCACCATTCAGCCACTTTTTCGCGGCGGGGTCGCTTTTTAACTGCGTATCCCAAAAGGCGGTTGTTAGTGCGAGGATGGCGCGGTGGTAGCGGGGATCTTTGATGGGTTGGTGAAAGAGATCGACCTCGTTGAAGGTCATGTGCTCGGCGTGATCGAGCACCACCTGCCAAGCGGGTGCTGATGTTAGATTAGGGAAAACTTTCAAGCGGTCGGCGGCGGTGGGGGTGGTGCCGATGGGGCTGACGTCTGCGGTGCCAGTCATGAGCAGGCATGGGATTTTGATCGGGGGAAAGGCGGTGGTGGGATCACCAAGCTCCGGCGGGGACGGGCTCATCATGACGGCGGCTCGGATGCGGGGTTCGAGGAATGGGAGATTCTTCTCGATGAAGGATTCGCCAGCGACGGCTTGGGTAGTGATGGCACCGAAGGAATGGCCGGACATGCCGAGGTGGGCGAGATCGAGCCGGCCATGGAGCGGGTGAGCGTTTTCCCGATTCCAGATTTCCAAGGCATCAATGACGGCGGGGATGTCTTGGGCTCTGAGCAGGAAATTCTCGACGCTCGCGGCACTCTTCATCGCGCCCATGCGTTCGAGGAGCGGCTTGTCTTTCCAGACCTCAGCATCGCTGCCGGGGTGCTGGATGAAGACGACGACATAGCCACGGGCCGCCCAATGGTTGCCGAGATAGGGGTTGTTATTCCGCGAGCCGCCGAGGCCATGGGAAAACAGGATGACTGCGGCGGGCTGATGCGTTTCTGGCAGATAGACGCGGATGGGCAAAGTGCGGTCGCGCTTGGCATCGTGCACGGCGAAGGTTTTTGAATCGATCGGCTTGCCCGGCACAGTTAGCGGATCATAGGCAGCGGGTTCCGCGACTAACAACGCGGTCGCGGCGAGGGCAAGACTGGCGCAGAGGGCGAAGCGTTTCATGATGTGAAGCAGAACCTACAGGTGATAGAGGGGAAAAATCAGCGGCCTTTTTTGTCGAGGTTCGCCTGCATTTCCTCATCGGTCGGAGTCGGGGCGGGAACTCCGTCTTTCGGGACTTCCAAGCCGGCGATCCACACAATGGCATGGAGGACGAGGCGGCGTTGGTCGTCGTTCTGCCAGTTTTTATGGTAATGTCCCCCGCAGAAACCAAAGCCACGGCCACCGCCGGTCGCAGCGGGACGTTCACAAACCCACATCACATGTTGGGGTTCTTTGCGGTCCAGAACGGCCGCACGGACTTCGGGATTGCCCTCATGCGGGCCGTCCTTGCGGCTAAGACTGGAGGCGGGCGGCAGGTCGGTTAGAATGGGTGTAACGCCGACCATGCCGTCGCGGAAACGCATGTGATAATACCACTCATCGTTGGTGCCGAAGTCATGAACACCTTGGGTAACGGCGTGCTTGGGGAGTTTAAAATTGGCTTGCCAGGTCGGATTGACTGACCAGTCGGTTTCAAAATAGCCGCCGATGGTATCGAGGAAGACATTGCCGGGTTCACCCTTGGGAATTTCCACGGCATAATGGAGGCAGCCAATGCCCATACCTGCGGCGGCGAATTTTTTCAAATCGTCAAGTTCCTTGAGGGCCGGGTGACCACCACCGCCATCCGCGTAAATGACGATGGCTGCGGCGCCGACGAAGATCGACTTATCAGCGGGCCAACCGTTGATCGTGACCACCGCCGCGACGGGCAGGCCGCTTTTGTTGAGTTGGTCGGCGAGCAACATACAACCGGCGCGGTGTTCGTGATCGCCCGGGCCGTGGCTGGGCTTACCGGCGACGAAGACGATTTTCTTTTTCGCGGTG
>CANBTO010000353.1 GCA_947372405.1 Verrucomicrobiaceae bacterium | reverse complement strand
AGCTCCGCCTTGGCGGTTCAATCTTTCTCCCTTCTATTCCTGAAGTCGCGGATGCGCCTGAGAAACCCTTGCTCGCGAGGCACATCCTGCGGGGCGTCCTCATAACGCGACTTGTAATAATAAGCGGCGAGGTCGTCGAAGTCATCGCTGCAGAACCGCGAATGCTTGAGCTGATTGTGAAACTCCATCAAGGTCTGTCCATCCAACCGGCGATGGCCAAGAGCTTCGCACATGCGGAGGAACTCGAGGAAATACGCAGGTTGGCGGTCACGCCCGGCTCGCTCGCGGGCGGCCTTTTCCGCCGCCCGCTGCTCTGAAGTCCGTCGCTTGCGGAACAGGAAGCCAACCAGCGCGCCGAGCAATCCAAGTCCCAGAACCGCCGGCACCCACCGGGATCGGATGGATTCGAGAGATGACTGTTTGTTCCAGCGCTTGTGACCGGCATTATTGCCGGGCTTGCCCGCCCCCTCGAAGCGAGCCATGTCAAATGGAGGAGGCGTTCCAGTGCGGTGTGAGCGATCACTGGAAGACGGAGTGAAATCACAAATGATCCAGCCATGGTCCTGCACGAATACTTCAGTCCATGCATGGGCATGGTAGCCGCGGAATATCCAAGTGTCGGTGGCATCATCATGCTCGCCTTCTTTATAGCCGTAGGCCACGCGCGATGGGATGCCCATGTGGCGGAGAATCAAGGCGCCGGCGCTCGCGAAGAAATCGCAATATCCTTTTCTTTCCTCGAAAATGAAATTTTCAAGCGGTGGCATGCCGGATTTGTTTTCAATCGTCATGCTGTATTGATACTCCGATTGAAAATACTGGCGGAGCAGGTCCAGGCGTCCGGGCAGATCCGGGCGCTTGGCTCGCAAGACTTCGGCAAGCTCTGTCAATCGAGTCCCAAAGGGTGTGACAAGTCTGGCGAGATAGGCCCCACCAGGATTTCCAGGTTTGAGATTTGAATGCGGATACGAGAGGATGTTGTCGGGCTTGGACCATGCCTTGTATCGGATGTCGCCCGTGAACTCGTTTTGAAACCAGTGGTCCGGATGCACGAGGATTTCCGGCAGCGCATAGGTGGTGACACCCGCCAGCGCAGGTAATACATCACCGGTGCTTTGTGGAATGAAGACTTCGTGGGCAATCTCCCCGGACAAGGGCTTGCTGACTTCCACTTTGCCATCCAGGTTTCCATCAGTGGCATCCGTCAACCAATAACCCGATTGATTTTCGGTGACCCACTGGCCGTCCTTGAATTGGCTCACGGCACGCGTGCGGACATAGAGTGGTCCTTCTTTGGTCAGGCTTTCCACTTGGGCGGAATCTTCAAATTTGAGCACCACCTGGACCTCGTCCGACAGTTCGAGCGTGCCGCTCATCGGGAGTCCTGATTCAACCGAGCGGGTGGTCATCACCGGCCCGGCATCCGGATCAGAATCATCGTTGGATGGAGCCGCATCGTGCTTGCCGGAGTGGGTGGCGGGCAACTGCCGAGGACCCGCTTCGCGAAGATTGCGCGGCAATTTCAGCCTGGGTGAAAAATGGCACAAGGCATCCGACACAAGTGGAAGAACCACCGCGAACATCAGGGCGAACATGACCGCTCCCAACCCCATAAGTGCGATGCGGGATGCTTTTCCTCTGGCTGATAGAGCATGCGCGGTGATGCCTTTCTTGAAGCGCCCCCCACGCCCCGCTTCCCAAGCGACCATTCCTAGCAGCGCGATGACAAGCGCCAGCATGGTCCCCGTGGCGCGCTCCAATTTCAGGTGTTCCGCATTCAGCAGCGAATACGCCAGAGCCAGAGATGAGTAAAATCCCAGTGTGAAAACGGAGTGTCCGATCCTGAGGCAATTGACCTCACTGGTGGTGCCAGAGGACTGGATCTCCTCAACACACTGAGTGGCCGACAAGAGGTGGGGCAGGGCCAGCAGGCAGAGCCAGTACACGTAAGGGTCATTCGCATAATACAGCGGACAAAGGCCCACGAGCACGGAGCAGGTGATGAGTCTGGTGATTTCAGCCACCTGACCCGGCCTGATGCCTAGCAGCGCATGAATCAGCACCCCCGCCATGGAAGCTGCCAGCAAATATGGCGATCCGCAAGCCCGCCACGCCACGCCGCCCTCGAGGACAAGCATCAACCAGTAGATGGCCAGCGCGACTTTCATGGCAGTTGGGTTTGAACGATGGGAATGGGATTTCGCGGAGCCATGCGGGGCTGGCGGATGTACATTTCCTTGATGCTCATGCAAATGGTCAAGCAAGGCAGATCCAACATGTCACCCTCCCATTCTTTGAGTGGCACGTCACTGAGGACGATCACACGATGTCCCGCCAGCGCGCCCGCGAGCGCCGCATGGAGCGAGTTATGGTTTCTCTCGGCCTTGCGCTTTGCCATTGCCAGTGTTCGCAACGCGGCATGAAGTTCCCATTGGGACTCCACTTGCAGGGTCTGCCATTCATTGAACGAGGCGATCATGTCCACCGGAGTATCTCGATCACGGAAGAGCAGGAGCATGCCGCAGAGCAGTTCCAGGCCGCTTTCAAAGGCGCTGCCCGGCTGCGGTTTCGAATCCGGTCGGATCGAATGGAATATCAGGGTCACCCGGTTGGGCAGCCGGCGGTCGAATTGCCTGACCACCAGATGTCGGCTCCTGGCGCTCGCCGGCCAGTGGATGAGTTTCGTGCGATCCCCTGGCTGGAATTCCCGCAGGCCATGAAAATCCCCATCCCAATCCGTCAACGAGGATTCCGCATCATCCAGCTCCAAATTGGTTAGAAAATCCTGATCTTCGAACATTTTCGGCGTAATGGGCCGCGGGAAAACCGTCATTTCCAGTTTGTCATCCTGTTCAACGCGCGATTTCCAGAGCCCCAGTGGGAACGTGGACTCAAAACCTGCGTGCGCCTGGTGAAGCAAGCCTCGCTTGGGCAGCCGGGTTTGCATTTCCCGGGTTGCCGAGTCCTCCGCATAAAGCCAGTCGGCCCGGAGGCCTTTTTCCACCGGCCCGGCCACGGAGTCCTCGAATTCCACGGCAAAGGCATCCTGGCGTTTCCTGTGATTCGTCACGGTGAGTGCCAGTGTGAAAAGCTGACCCACGAACGCAGATTCCGGAGTGCTTCTGGTATATGAGAGATCACGCAGGTTGCTCCCCGACCACCAGAAGCCGCCACCCAACACCAGCAAACCTAACAGGCCAAGGTGGACGCCCCCCGGTTCCGGCATGACAAATCCATAGATCACCGCCATCACCGATAGTGCGAGCAGTCCGCGCCCGCGGGAAGTCAGTCGCGGACGCACGCTGTGAGCCGGGGCTTGACTCTCACCTTGCATGGCGGCTGGATCAGTCATGGCTCAGAATGGCGTCAAGGGACGGGGAGATGCTGTAGCACGTGGGCGATGAGTTGCTCGGGATTGGCAGACTGGTTCATCCGTGCATCCTTGCTGGAAATCCGGTGAGACATCACCGAGGACGCCACCGCCTTGACATGGTCAGGGTAAACCGCGGCGCTTCCTGATAGATATGCCATGGCCTGGGACGCCCGCATGAGGGCGATGGCTGCCCGCGCGGAAAGTCCGCCCCTCCCGCCCTCCTGCTTGCGCAGTTCCTCGCAAAAATTGGCGATATAGCGGCAGACGCGGTCATTGACCTGCACTTGGGAGACCTCCCCCTGCATGGTCCGCACATCGTCAGAGTGGAGGATGGGCTCGATCGATGGCGGGTTCTGGGCGCGCCGGGCATGAAGCTGGAGCAGCGTCGCCTGCGTCTCCACGTCCGGTATCTTCATGTGGATGCTAAGCAGAAAACGATCCAGTTGCGGCTCCGGGAGCGGGAACGTCCCGGAAGAATAAAGATTGTTCTGCGTGGCTACGACAAGAAACGGCGCTTCCAGTTTGCGCGTCACTCCATCCACCGTCACCTGGTGTTCATTCATGCATTCCAACAGGGCGCTCTGGATGCGCGGGCCCGTCCGGTTGATTTCATCGGCAAGCACGATGTTACGAAAAACCGGACCTGGGATGAATTGAAACTGCCCGCTTCCCTGATGGTAAATGGAATACCCCAAAATATCCGCAGGCAGGAGATCCGGCGTGAATTGAATGCGGCTGAACGTCCCGTCTATGCAACTCGCCAGCGTCTGAGCCAGAGTGGTTTTCCCGACTCCCGGCGCTCCCTGGATCAGAACGTGCCCGTTGGACAGCAGGGCCACCAGCAGTAGTTGCGCGGGCTCTTCCGCACCCAGCACTTTGGTCGTCATGCGATGAAACAATAGATCAAGTTTTTCTCTCACGAATCAGAGGAAGTTAGGTTCTGTGACTGGCCGATAGACATCACGCTAGGCCATGTGGCATTGCCCACAAGCTTCAAACTTGGAGGTAGTGCGATTCCGGTTGAACGGCCCGACTTGAGGTCGAATGGCGGAGGCGGGCGACGATCGTCACAAGGCGCGTGACCCGCTTACGTGCCTGAGTTGATCCTCTGGCAATAATCAACCTTTACCGCCGCGCGGCGCCATGCGACCTTCACGGCGTTAGGTTTGCCAGGGCCATGCCATCACTCCTTCTCCGCATATTGCTGTTTTTCACCCTCGTTGGCCAGGCATTCGCCGATGGCCTCACCCGCGCCGAGGCCCTGAAGATTGCCAATCATTTCATCGAACATCGCTGGACGGCCGAGGCCAGGCACGTTCGCCATGGCAAGGACTCCGCTGGCATCGAGATCCACACGCCCGACCGCGCGGGGCATCATGGCAGTCCCGATGAAGACTGTTGGACTCTTGGCGAAAACTCCGGGGTCGCCTACAAATGGGGTGGCTGGGACACTCCGGAATCCTTCGACGCCGGACTGCACAAAGGCCGGGCCGCGGGCGACGTCTATTCCGCCGAGAAACGCCGCTTGGGCGGCGGCGCGGTCAGTGGCGAATGCGTTGGCATCGACTGCTCCGGTTTCATCTCCCGCTGCTGGGCCCTGAAAAAACGCGAGTCAACCTCCACTCTCGGCGGCATCTGCAAGCGGCTCGCATCCACCGCGGAACTCAAGCCTGCCGACGTCATGAACCACGCTGGCGGCCACGTCATCCTCTTCGTCAACTGGCTCGACGCGGAAAAGACCCGCGCACGCTTCTACGAAGCCGCGCCCTACTCCAAAACCCGCGCGGTTGAGCATGACATTGCCAAACTCATCGAGTCCGGCTTCATCCCGCTGCGCTATCGTGGCATTCGTGACTAACAGGCCTGACATATTTCCTGGCAATCAACAAACGGAGTCATCTCTTGCCGATTATGCAGCAAGGGTATGGTAAACCCTGCCTCAGTATTGGTTCTGCCATACCGCGTCGGTTGGGGGGATCTCCAGCATGGTGGTGATGTGGCGCGCGGTGAGCTCGCCCATGGTCTGGCAGTCGGCGAAATCATGGGTGCCGTGCATGCGGTCAAGCTCCCGGGCCAGGGTGACGACGTGTTCACGCGGCGCGATCTCCTCGCGGCGCATGATGCCTAACAACGCGCGCAGCCGGCTGCTCTCGACCTTGGCGCGGCGCGCCATCTGGGCGTGTTCCTCGGCCACGTACTGGTCGATGCTCTTGCGGTTGAGCACGTCGAAGGCGAGCTTGGTGACGACGCGGTTGGAGGCGAATCGGAAGGCGAGGTAGGTGTTTCCGCGGCCTTCGTAGGACTGCTGGTCGAAGTCGATGGCGCGCACGCGGTATTGGACCTCTTCGAAGTCCGGCGTGATGTCC
>CANBTO010000352.1 GCA_947372405.1 Verrucomicrobiaceae bacterium | reverse complement strand
CAGATCCGCCACGCGCTCCCACGGGCAGCGCTTGCGTTGGTATTTTTTCCACACCAGATCCCGCAGCTCGCGCCATACCGCCTCGGGTGGCGGTCTCAGGTCGGTCCATGTCGGGTTGCGCTTCTCCGTGGCCGTCATGATCGTCCACCGCGTGCCGAGGTAGTTGGCGCGGTAAAAAACCTTGCCGTTGTCGGTATTTTCAAACCACTCATGACTCTCCATGCCCGCAGCGTGGCGTGGCACGACCGCTGAGACAAGAGGCGAATCCATCCCGCGCCACAGATCGCCATCGACTCCCCGGCCCCTAGCATCCATGGTCACGCCATGGCAAGCATCGGCGAGCGCGCATCCCTGAAAATCCTCCACGAGAAACCCTTTGGGCTCTTTCTCGATGGCGGCGAGCTTGGGGAAATCCTGCTGCCGCACCGGGAAATCCCCCATGGCTCCTGCATCGGCGAGTATCTTGATGTCTTCCTTTACCTCGATTCCGAGGACCGCCAGGTCGCCACGCTCATCACCCCCAAGGTCATGCCCGGCCACTTCGCCCGCTTGAAATGCGTGGCCGTCACCGCCGTCGGTGCCTTTCTCGATTGGGGCCTGCCCAAGGATCTCCTCGTCCCCTTCCGTGAGCAAAAAGTCCGCATGGAGGTCGGGAGAAATTACCTCGTCCACGTCCACCTAGATTCGGTCACCGGGCGCATTCTCGCGTCCACCCGCATCGCCCGCCATTTGGATCTAACACCGCCAGCCTTCCGGCTCGGACAGGCGGTGGATCTCATCATCTTCGGCAAAACCGAACTCGGCTACAAAGCCATCGTTAACGGCAGCCACAGCGGGCTGATCTTTGCCAACGACGTGTTTCAGGAACTCCAGCCCGGCGAGGCGCTTAAGGGCTACATCGCCGCCATCCGTTCAGACGGGAAAATCGACCTCAGCCTGCACGCCGCCGGACGGGCCAAGGTGGACGACCTCGAAACCCGCATCCTCGCCGAGCTCGCCGCCCGCGGCGGCTTCTGGTCACTCGGCGATCACAGCTCCGCCGCCGAGATCCATGAAGAGTTCGGCGTCAGCAAGCGCACCTTCAAGCAAGCGACCGGCGCACTTTGGAAAAAACGCCGGATCACCATCGAGGAAAAAGGCATTCGCCTCAATGCGGAGGGGTGATCCCAGCTGCACCGCGTAGCCCTTTGATAAGTCAATACAAGCCTCGCCACAACCTAGGCAGATCGTAGGGAATAATTGACAAACTGCGATCAGGCATATTGAAGACAGTGGAAGAATGATGGTATTCAAACTTACTCATTGTAGTTTACCTCAGCCACGAAAACTGCGATAATGTATAAATAGGTAACAGTATAAAATATCAACTAACAAGACCATCAGGCGCTTGTGCTTTGGTTTACCCTATTTCCCCTGACGTTCCTGTGATGGGAAAATTTGCGGCCTAGGGAGTGGCCACGGCAAGTCTCACGAACCGTTTCGTCTCCGTTCCCAACGGGATCGATGCCGTTACGATTTGCCCGACCGCCCCGCTGCCTTGATTGATTCCCGTGGTTGTCCAACTGGTTGTTAGGTCCAAGGTTGTCTCGACGTGGTAAGTCGCCCCTGCCAGAGTGCGCGGGTACGTGAAGGTGAGCACTTGGTTGGTGGGGTCGATGACCGCCGCGAAGAGTTGCGGGTCCACGGAGAACAAGGTCGCGTTGTTGATCGCGTAAACCGAGCCGTCGGGACCAATCACGGTCGGAGTATAGGCTTCACCCGTGGGTGGCGCGAGGTAGAGGGCGGGGGAAAGTTGGCCCGGCGTATCGGTGGCTTTGGTGAAATCCCAGCGATAGAGTTTGCCGTCCTCGCTGTTGACCACCGCGCAATGATTGATCGGGTCCACGGCGGCGGAGTTAATGCACCATTCGCGGACGGCGTTCGGAAAACTGGCCACATGCTCATCGTCTGGCGTGACTCCTTTTACCGTAATCACCGGGTTCATCGCAGTCGCACCGGTGATCGGGTCCGTGAAGGAGGTGTTAGGATCTAATAGTGCTAGCCGGTTCACGCCATCGCCGGTGTGGATGCCAGCATAATTATTGTATTTAGTAAGTAATAGATAAGACGAGGGGCCGGTGTAAGATGGCACGGCACTGGCGGGAACAATCGACGCGGTATCATCCCACCCGAAGGCACCGGGAAGTTTGCTCGTTAGTAAATCGCCGCTGAAGTGCAGGAGCCAGCCACGGTCATTGTTCGATGGGAAATTGCCTTCTAGGACACCATAGTAAACATCTCCGTCCGGTCCCACGGTGGGCGAGGCGCTGCTGTCATCGGTCACATAGGCGTTGAGCGGAGAGTTCGTCGTTGATCGGGGATCTTTGAGTAAAACGCTCGCTTGCCTGACGAGCGTGGTGCTGTCGAGTGCACAAAGGTAGCCACGGCCAAATGAGCCGGAAGAACTCACCGGGACATTGTTCACCGCCACATAAAGCGTCGCGCCATTGTTGCTGAGCGCTGGGGCGCAGTTATAGGAAATCTTTTTCATGGAACTGTCGCCGGAGATATCTGCCACGGAAACGAAACTGCGCACACCGTTGCTGGAAATCCGCGCCAGTCCGCTTGGCAAACCCGTTGGATAGCCGGGCAGGGCGGCACCGCTGGAGACATAACCAAAATATAAATTGCCAAGTCCGTCGCTGCTGATCGGTGTGCAAATTTGGATGGCGGCATTGAATGCGGCCGGGGCGGTATCGTAGTAGTTGTTTCCGTAAAAAGCCAGCCGCGTCGAGGTGCCTGTTGCGGAGTTCGGGGCCGTCCTGATAAGGATGGTGCCGCCACCTGCGGGGACTGCGAGCGTGGCTGCGTTTGGTGTTAGAGTCACGCCGCAAACCGGGAACCAGTTGTGCGTGGGGACGGCGTAGTCGGTGGTCAGTGTCCATAAGACCGTGCCCCGGTTGGCCGCGCTACGAGCCTCCACTTGGAAACCGCTGTTAGCGCCGGTCTTGACGGGGAGGATCACTGTGTTGTCTGGAGTTATGACCGGCGACCCATAGTGGATGTATAGGTCGGAGCCGGAGTACTGCGGATTGAGATCGACCGGTGCGCTCCAGCGGACCTTTTGTGGGAGTTGCGATTGGGTGGGCGAAACCAGTGAATGCTGCGGATCGTGGCCGTAGCCCAACCAACCTTGCGCCTGGGCGTTCGATCCCGCAGTACCAAGTAGCACCAAAATAGCAACGACGTGGAGATGAGGTTGGGGCGCTTTCATGGCACCAAGTATCATCGCACGGAACCGACTAGGCCAATGAAATTATCCGCGATCATTAGCGAACAGCGCCATGGCCCGGATGCCACTACCGCCGCTATCACTCAACAAGATCGTAAGTGTTTTCTCGCTCATACCGCAGACACTTATTTATATATCAATTCTGCTACACACGCCTCACGGCTCACTTCCCGCCGCCGGGCAGGGCACCAACAATGCGTTCGAGCTTTTCGCACTTCGCAATTTCCCGACCGTCCGCAGTGACGCGCAGTCCTTTGCCGTTTCCGTAGTGCGCTCCGGTCTTATCATAATTAATAGCGAGCAGGTGTCCGTGATAGGAAAGGTTCTCGAGGCAAAAATAATCCCAGGCCTCAGGCGCGAGCGGGTTCACCTCGACTTGCGAATCGGGGCGTGGACGTAGGCCGACTAGCCCGGTGATGACCAAGTCGCAGAATGTCGAGTGGTTGTAATCCTTACCGCGCTCGATGCCGCCTTTGCCGACATCCCACGCCCCGTCTTTCCACGCCTTGAGCCGCGTCCGCGAGATCCAGTCGCCGGTTAGCGGATTTAGATTCTCATCGATCCACGGCACCACCTTGCCGTCATCGCGCCTGAGGTGGTGACTAATGGCATAGGTTTTCAGCAGGGTGAAATAATCGGCCTTGGTCACTGCGGTCAGCGGCTCCGGACGGTTGAGCAGATTGGCCAGCGCGGTGAGCGTGACGGCGGTCGAATACGGCCAGCCCGGGCCGTTCCACTGGCACTCGTGACCTTGATAGGACAGCGCGAAACGCGGGTGCCGCTGCTCTGCGGTGGTCGGGCCATAGGGTGCTAGGAAACCCTGCGGATCGGCGATCTGCTTCCACGCCACGGTGTAGGGCGAGTCTGGCAGATTGAAATACCAAGGCGTGTAGCCGTGCAGTTCGCGCACGTCGGCGAGTTTGCTGTTCTCGCCGCGCGGCAGGACTTTGAAAAACTTCGCATCGGCATCCCATAGTTTCTCCTGCACAAGGTGTTTGATCGTCGCCGCCTTTTCACGATAGACGGTAGCGTTCGCCGCATTTCCCGCGAGATCCGAGAGCCGTGCGAGCGCCATGGCGTCGCCATACATATAACTGTTGATCGTCGCCCGATAGCCACTGCCGCCGACGGAAACTTCCATTCCGTCGCGATCATCGATTTGCCAGAACAATCCGTTTGCATCGCGGTTCGATTTTTCCCACGCCACGAAGTTTGCGCACAAGTCCGGCAACAGCGCTAGCACCGGCGCGGCGCGGCCATCCACGAGATAGTTCGCCCACAGTGCGTCCGCCGCCCAGAAACTATAGTGGCGGGGCGCTCCACCGCCACGGAACCAGAACGTGGCATAGTCTTCCATGTATCGCGGATCATGAATCCAGCGGCCTTCATAGAAATGATGGCCCGCCGCGCAGGAGATCGTGTTATAATTCGCGGACCAAGGAACCTTCGGCAAAAACTCCGTCACCACGAAACCGTCCGGCGTCTGTTGGAGATGTTTTCGATAGGTCCACCAGCGGAAGTAATAAATCTCCTCAAGCGTCGGTTCCGGGCATTCGAAACGCGGGATGTTTTTCTGCATCCATGCGGCGGCGGCATTGTTAGGAATGGTGGTCTCTACCCGTTCGGTGTCGTTTTGGTTGAAAGCCTCCACGTAGCGTTTGAGCACCTCTGACGTGGGTGCGGGAGTCGCCGTGTGAACTGGGAGGACAAAAGCGAGAGTGAGTAACAGGGCGGAGGTTTCCATAAATAAGGAAAATATATTTAGCGCGGGAGCGTCACCGCACCCGTAGGATACCACGACTTTCAGTTATCCCCAGAAATATTCAGAGCAGTCTGGTGGAATGGTTCTTGCGGTGGCTCTACAGATCAGATAGACAGGGAAATGCAAAACTCGCATTCTGCCCGCTGTGGCTTGGCCATGCTGTCCGGTGCGGCCTACGCCGCCGCTTATCCGCCGCTTGGTTGGAGGTGGATGGTGTTCGTCGGACTGGCCGGATTATTGATTGCGCTGCGCGGACAGAAAGGCACCCATGCACGGGCTATTGGATTTCTGCATGGAATGACGGCCTATGCCCTAAGTTTGTCATGGTTGTTCCACATCTTCGGGTGGCTCGTCATATTGCTTTGGGCGATCCTTGCTGCGTTCACTGCACTATTCGCGGAAATGCAAGGGCGGGCTCTCGTGCGGGGGCTCTCGGGTTACAAGCTTGTAGTCTTCACGACGGTCAACTGGTGCGGTTGGGAATTCATACGGGCGGAGTTGTTTCCACTGAAATTTCCTTGGATGACTCCCGGTTTGGCAATGGGCCCTAACTTTTTACTTCCATGGATTGGGGTTTATGGGGTTGGTGCGCTCGTGATGTTAGGTGTGGCGATGTTATTAAGTCGGAAATGGGTGCAGGCGGGATGCGTCGCATGCATTCTTGCCACCGCCATTTTCCTGCCCACCCGCATTTCTCCACCCGCAGAAGACGACTCACGCTCCAT
>CANBTO010000351.1 GCA_947372405.1 Verrucomicrobiaceae bacterium | reverse complement strand
GAGCGTTCGCTCGCGGGCCTGTCGCAATACGCGCCCAACAAAAAGCGGCCACAAGGCAAGCATCAGGAAGATGCCGGAGGTATAGGTTAGTGAGATGGCGGACAGGGAGGGATTCGAACCCTCGGTGACATTGCTGCCACACACGCTTTCCAAGCGTGCTCATTCGACCACTCTGACACCTGCCCTTGGAAGGCGGGAAGCTAGGAACTCGATCCGAGCTTGGCAATCCCTTTTTGAAATCTTTGGCAATCAGGCGACGCTGCTCCGGGCGAGAATCCACAGCAGGTCCGAGAGGCGGTTGAAAAACAGCCGAACCACCTCGGGCACCACCTCGCCGGATTCGTGGAGAACCCACACACTGCGCTCCGCCCGTCGGGCGACGGCTCTAGCATAGTCCAGTCCGGCGCGGGCGAGCGAACCTGCCGCGCCGGGTCTGGCCCAGTCCGTGAATTTCACGCCCTTCGCCTCGTACTCATGGGCCACCGCGACGACCCAAGCGAGATCCTCCGCCGTGATGACCGCGTATTTTTTCGCCAAATAAAGCGCCTCGTCCTCGGGCAAGGTCGCAAGCTGGCCCATCAGCCCGACCAAGCGGCTCTGGATGCCGTCAATCACTGCCACTGTTTCGGCATTTTCATCGACCGCGCGGGCGAGGCCAAGGGCGGCGTTCAGCTCATCCACCGCGCCCAGTGCCTCAATGCGGGGGGCGGCTTTCGCGATGCGCTTGCCAAACATCAGATCCGTTTCTCCTGAATCGCCGCGCCCTGTGATGATGCTCATGCGCGGATCCTAGCAGCGGAAAAAAGCATGTCCATCCGCCTTCATCCGTGGTTTCTCTTGGTCGTCCATGAAACTTGCGAAACTCGGCGATGGCCCGGAAATTTTCCATACCCTCCAAGGCGAGGGCGTGAGCGCGGGGCTGCCTGCGGTCTTCATCCGGGCCTCGCGCTGCAATCTCCACTGCATCTGGTGCGACACGGATCACACTTGGAATTTCGAGGGCACGCCGTGGCCGCATGAGAAGGACGCCCTGCCCACTTACGCGAAGTTCCGCAAATCCGAGGTCACCTTCGAGATCTCTGCAGAAAATGCTGCCGAGCGAATTCTCGCCTATCATTGCCCGAGCACTGTCATCACCGGCGGCGAGCCACTGCTTCAACAGGACGAATTTCTCACCATGATCGGACACATCCGCGAAGCCCAGCCGGAGCATCTGTTCGAGGTGGAAACCAACGGCACCCGTATCCCCTCACCTGCCTTCCACGACGCGGTGAACCAATTCAATGTCTCGCCAAAACTTTCAAACGCCGCGATGCCGGAAACGCTGCGGCGGCACCCGCAAGCCCTCGCATTTTTCGCAAATTCGCCGAAAGCCTGGTTCAAATTCGTCGTCGCGGAACCGGCGGATCTTGAGGAAATCCAAGCTCTCCTCGTGGCCCACGATATCCCCCGCCAGCGCGTCCTGCTGATGCCCGAGGGTCGGACTTGTGACGAGTTGGATGGTCACTCCGCATGGCTCGCGGAATACTGCCGGGAATTAGGATTCCGGTTTTGTGATCGACTCCACATCCGACTCTGGGGTGACCGCCGTGGGGTGTGAAAAATCTAAAACGCCACCCTTGGCTTTTTTGCTGAAAAGATTGCAACTTTCCGCTCGGCGGCGGGTTCCCTCACACGTCAATCCGCACGCCGCCATGAACCACAATCGCCAACCTTCCGATGACTCTTGGGAATCCGATGCTGTGTGGAAATTGTTAGATCGCGTTCCGCCGATCACCGCAAGCGCCCGCTTCGCCGATGATACCGCGCGGGCGGCCCGCCTCTCCAGTGTGCCGAAAGCTTGGTGGCTCCGCCTGCTCTCCCCCGCCCCGCTCGCGGGTTTCGCCGCCGCCACCGCAGCCATCGTCTTCGCCATGGTTTCTCTGGTCGGACCCACGCCAAGCGCCATTGAACACGCCGCAGTGCTGGATTCTCCCCAAGCCTTCGCCATCCAAGAAGTCGCCGAAACGGAAACCCTGATCGCCGCAGTGGATCACATGGACGATTTCAGCGATAACGAATTGGTCAGCCTGATCGGTTTTTAAGCGCTTCCCCAATGCGCCCGGTCCAGCCAGTCTTGTGGGGTGAAACACGCTCTGATCTTCGATCTCGATGGCACACTGGTGGACTCTTTGGATGGGATCGCCGCCTCACTGAATCATGCCCTCGCCGCCTCCGGGCTGCCTACTCATTCGCGTGAGGCAGTTAGAAATTTCATTGGCAACGGTGCCAGTGTTCTCATCCGGCGTGGTGCTCCGGCGGATGCCGATGACGCTCTCTTCCACACCCTCGAAGCGGCGTTCAAAGCCGACTATGATCTTACCTGGCCAAGCGGCACCACCGCCTATGCCGGGCTCACCAGCCTGCTAGAATCCCTGCAAGACCGCGACTATCTGTTAGCTGTGCTATCCAACAAACCACATCCGTTCACCGCAACCATTGTCGCGCAGATTTTTCCCACCATCCGCTTTGCCATGGTGTTAGGCCAACGCCCCGGCGTTCCCCACAAACCCGATCCCACCGGTGCGTTAGAAATTGCTAACACCCTGCATTTATCTCCCTCGGACTGCACCATCATCGGCGATTCCACCATGGACCTCGAAACCGCCCACAACGCCGGAATGCGGGCGATCGCCGTCACCTGGGGCTTCCACGATCGCGAGCGTCTGATCGCCGCCGGAGCCGATCATCTGGTTGACGAACCGGCAGCCTTGTCAGATCTGCTAGAGTGAGTTAATCCTCCAGGCTAACCGGACGCTGGAGCGCGTTCATTCTGAACGCTTGGTGCCGCGGACATTCTGTCCGCCGGAAGCACGCGGGACAAGATGTCCACGCTCCAATTCGGCCGTTTCTAGAGTTACCCATCAAGCGCGGTTCATCTCATCCACTTGGTCATTGAGCGTGCAGAAATCATAGAGCCAGCCAACGAGAAATAAGCCGCCTGTAAACAACCAGAGCAATCCGGTAAGCGGTTTACCAAGATAAAAGCGGTGGATGCCAAAGCCTCCGAGAAAGGTCAGCAGAATCCATGCGACCGAATAATCATATCTGCCGCTGGTGTAGCGCGCATCCGCCCGACGGTCCATGCCGGGAATCAGAAAGAGATCGATGAGCCAGCCCACGCCTAATAAACCCAACGTGCAGAACCAGATTACTCCACTGATCGGCTTGCCATAATAAAACCGATGCGCACCCGTGAAACCGAAAATCCATAACAGATAGCCGATGGTTTTGCTATGAGACTTCGTTTCGCGCATGGCAAAGCAATGCATCAGCAACGCGGATACCGCCATCGGAATTTTTCGCGGAATTTGGAATACTTGGATGAGTGGCGAGTATCAATCGGCCTGTCATGCAAGTTTCGCCACGAGGCTCGCGGCGAGCGCGGTGACTGCGGCGGCATGGACGGGATCGATTAATTTACCAGCGGCATCAAAGGCTTCGTAGGCTTTAGGAATCGAAACCTGATCCGCGAGGACGGTGATGCCGATGTTTTCCAAAAACGGCCGGAGCTGGGCGAGGCTACGCGCGCCACCGTAACCGCCGGGCGAGGCGGATAGGATCGCTGCGGATTTTCCGCTCAGGACGGAAAGCGGTTTTTCATTAGGCTCAGTCGCCCGGGAAACCCAGTCAATCGCGTTCTTGAGTGCGGCGGTGATGGTGCTGTTATATTCAGGTGAAGCGATGATGAGTCCGGTGTTTTCCGCAAACAACGCTTTCAATTTCCGCGCGGTTTCCGGCATTCCCTCGGCGGCTTCGAGATCTTCGTCGAAAAGCGGCATCCGGAAATCCCGGAGGGCGATGAGGGTGACTTCCGCCCCGGCGACGCGGGCGGCGTCCGCAGCGATGGCGGCGAGTTTCTGATTGTAGGATTCGGTGCGGAGACTGCCGCCGAAGATGAGGATGCGTGGTTGGTTCATGATGGTTGGATCGTTGTGGTTTCGAGAAATGGATAGTCGGTGTAGCCTTGCGGGCCATCGCCGTAGAAGGTCGTCGGGTCGGGCGGATTGAGGGGCGCACCGACTCGGAAGCGCTCGACCAGATCGGGATTGGCGATGGCGGTTTTCCCAAACGCCACCGCATCGGCTGTGCCCGAGCGAATCGCTTCCCGCGCGGCCTCGGCGGTGAAATTTTCGTTGGCGATGTAAATGCCGCCGAAGCTGTGCTTGAGCGATGGACCGAGGGCGGGCTTGTCATACGACTCACGGGCGCAGAGGAAGGCAAGGTGCCGTTTTCCGAGTTCGCGGGCGGCGTGATGGAAGACCGAGGAAATGGCCGAATCGCCCATGCCGTGGGCATCGCCACGAGGGGCAAGGTGAACTCCCACGCGGCCCGCACCCCAGACGGAGGTGACGGCATCCGTGGCTTCTAGCAGGAAACGGGCGCGGTTTTCAATCGAGCCGCCGTATTCGTCCGTGCGCTGGTTTGAGGAGTCTTGGAGGAACTGGTCGATGAGATAACCGTTAGCTCCGTGGATTTCCACTCCGTCAAAGCCAGCCGTCATCGCGTTTTCCGCCGCACGGCGGTAGTCTGCGATGATGCCGGGAATTTCAGTTAGTTCCAAGGCGCGGGGCGTTACGAAATCCTTGAGTGGACGAATCAAACTCACATGCCCCGCTGGCGCGATGGCGCTGGGAGCGACCGGCAGTTCACCATTCAGGTAGATTGGATCGGAAACGCGGCCAACATGCCAGAGTTGGAGCAAAATCCGACCACCCGCCTCATGCACGGCACTGGTGACGAGCTGCCAGCCCGCCACTTGTTCCGCAGACCAGATGCCCGGAGTGTTCGGATAACCGACGCCCTGCGGCGAAATCGAGGTGGCTTCTGTCAGGATCATACCGAAGGCGCTACGTTGGGCATAGTACTCGGCCATCATCTTGTTAGGCACACGCCCGGCGGAGGCGCGGCAGCGGGTGAGCGGTGCCATCACCATGCGGTTAGAAAACGTGAGCGCCCCGGCTCGCAGCGGTTGGAATAGTGGATCGGACATGGGAGTTGGTGCAGTGCTAGGAGAACTTAGCGGGATTTAGCCGAGGTCAAATAGAATCGCTTCGGCAGCTTCGGCAGTGGCGGTGATTTCGATTTCACCCGGCTGTTCTAGGGAGAGCGCGTCGCCTGCTGTTAGAAGGATGCTATTCACGTTAACCGAGCCTTTGGCGACATGCAGCCACAGGCCGCGACCGGCGGTGAGTTGGTGGCTGGTGCTGCTGCCGGGCTGGAATTTCAACAGATAAATCGACGCATCTTGGGCGATGGTGGCGGAACCGTCCCGCCCGTCAGTGGAAATCACCAGTGTTTTGACATCGTTCTCATGGCCCGGCGCTGGCGTCCACTCGGTGTAGGCCGGAGTGAGGCTGCGGGTGTCGGGCGTGATCCAGATTTGCAACAAATGGGCTGGCTCGGTGGCGGAGGGATTGAACTCGGAGTGCCGCACGCCGGAGCCGGCACGCATCATCTGGATCTCACCGGGCTTGAGCACGCGGCGGTTGCCCATCGAATCTTGGTGAGCGAGATTTCCCGCTAACAGGTAGGAGAAAATTTCCATGTCGCGATGGGGATGCGTCGGGAATCCGCCACCACCGGCGATGCGGTCGTCGTTGATGACGCGCAGCGAGCGGAAGCCCATGTTTTCCGGGTCATAATAGTCGGCGAAGGAAAAGGTGTGCCAACTGTCGAGCCAGCCGTGATTCGCATGGCCACGCTCACCAGCGCGGCGAATTTT
>CANBTO010000350.1 GCA_947372405.1 Verrucomicrobiaceae bacterium | reverse complement strand
AGAGCGCTGCGGACTTTTACATGACCACCCTCGACTCGCTCGCCATCGGCACCCCACCAAGCTCCCCGAATGGCAGCAGTCCTAACTACTCTGCGGACTATCGGCTGTCCTCGTTCGACACGCTGGGCGTCGGGCTCCGCCTGCGCTATCAATTCACTGACAATTTCTCAGCCACCGCTGCTTACGAACGCTACGCCATGACGGGCAGCGGTTCCGACGCGGCACCGGAACAGGCTTACATGGAGGCCAACATCTGGACCATCGGCCTGAACGCCAAATTCTAACTTGTTTCCCTCGACGCTATGAGCTCAACGCTAACAAACCCTGTCCTGCCTGCCGATGCACTCGGCATGAGGCGGCTTGAGTTCAATGCGCTCGGCACTCAATGTCTGGTCAAATTCAAACAGCCGGATGAACGCAAGGCATTGGAATTCGCCGCCGAGGCGCTCGGTTGGATCGAGAGATTTGAAGCCAAGTTCTCACGCTTCCGGCCTGACTCGCTGGTTTCCCGCATCAATGCGGCCGCCGGACACGAGTGGGTGAAAACCGACCGCGAGATGGAAGAACTCCTCGACATTGCCGATGGATTATTCACCCGGACCCATGGTATTCTGGACTCCACGATGTTGCCCTTGATGCAATTATGGAACTGGAAAGTCGCCCACGCCGCGCTTCCAGAAAGCAACGAAGTGAAGGCCACGCTGGCGCTAACAGGCTGGAAAAAGGTGCAACGCCGCACGGGTGGAATTTTTCTCCCGATAGCAGGTATGGGCTTGGATTTCGGGGGCTTCGGCAAGGAATTCGCCGTGGACAGCGTGGCCAAGATCGCCCGGCAATTCGGGATCAAGGATGCACTTATTGATCTGGGACGCGACATCTACGCCATGGGTGGAAATGGTTCACATCCCTTCTGGCACATCGGTATTGAGGACGGCAACAAGCCCGGCAATTGCTGGGGCGGATTGGCTGTTAGCGATCTCGCGGTTTCCGCTTCCGGCGATTACGCCCGTCATTTCACCCACGCCGGCGTGCGCTACGGCCATATTCTCGATACCCGCACCGGCTGGCCGGTGACCAACGGCATGCGCGCCGTCACCGTGGTGGCCAACTCGTGCCTCGAAGCTGGAATCTACAGCACCTCGGTCTTCGTGCTGGGCACCCGCGAAGGACTCCATCTCGCCTCACTCGCCCGTGGCGTCGAGGTCTGCGCCCAAAGCGAAAGCGGCATCGACGGCACCCGCGGTTTCGGCAAATGGCTAGTTAAAAGCGCATGAACGATCTCTCTCAACCCACTAAACACTTATGAAAAACATCATCACTGCATTCCTGCTCACCTGTTCAGCCCCGATTCTATCAGCCGCCGATGGCGCCAAGGTCGGTCGGCCAGTCCCGAATCTATCCCAACTGCTACCCGGTGCCTCTGTCCCCAATACTGCGGGAAAGGTGGCGTTGGTTGATTTCTGGGCATCATGGTGCGGCCCCTGCATC
Source organism: Verrucomicrobiaceae bacterium (assembly GCA_947372405.1). Next base: position 4,277 of record CANBTO010000350.1, on the reverse strand, counting down.
CAATCATTTCCCGTTCTCAACAAACTCCAGTCCAAATACGGCTCAAAAGGGCTCGTCATCATTGGCGTTGGGGTGGACGAGGATGCGGCGAAATACAAAGCCTTCGCGGATAAGATGAAGGTGTCCTTCACCATCGTTCACGACGCCTCTCATAAGGCCGCGGATTTTTTCGGCCCACCTTCGATGCCAACCAGCTATCTTGTGGATCGTAAGGGCGTGATTCGCTATCTCCACACGGGATTCAAAGGAGCCAAGACCGAGGCTGAATACGTCACCGAAATTGAAACCCTACTCGCCGAAGGAAAGTGAAACACCACCCGCAACCATGAACTCACCATTTTTTTTACTAACATCAACTGCTGCATTCATCTGCCTTAGCAGTTGTTCCGATCAGCTTGTACGGGTGAAACCTTACGAGCGCGGCAATCTAGCAAAACCCGTCATGTCCGATAATATGACGCCCTTGATCAAGGCCATGACCGAACACGCTTATTTCTCCCGTGAAGCGGCATTCGGTGGTGGTGGTGTGGGCGGCGGTGGTTGCGGATGCAACTGATAAATTCTCAATCGTTAAAACAAAACACAACTAAAAACAAGACCATGAAAACACCAACTAAAATGCATCGCAAGACTCGCCAGTTTTTCTCCAAACTCGGCTCACTACTGCTGTTATTCCAACGCACACCTATCGTCCAAATGATCCTGCCAGAAGCCCGGGTACTGGGCACCTCAGGCATGGGTGAACTTGCAAAATGGAGCATCGCCTCCGTCGTGGGTCTCTGTGCTTTCGATTCCATCGCAGGCGCGTCCACCATCACCCAGCTTCAGCCGACTGCCGGATCATTAACCGTGAACGCAACCCAAAACAAAAGCTTGGCTTTTGTATTCCAGGTGACAGGCGTTGACAGCCGTCCGGGAAGCTGGCAAATCATCGGTGCTTTGCCTAACGGTCTGAATCATAATAATGCGGCCTTCAACAGTGTGGACTCCATTACGGGTATCCCAACTCAAACTGGCAGCTTCCCCATCACGGTCAAAGCATGGGAATTCTCAGGCTTCGCCGGCCCCTCCACCTCCAAAGCGTTCACAATTGTCGTGGGCAGTGGCGGCGTCTCGTCCCTTCCGACCATCACGAAACAGCCTGCATCCCCAACCATCAAGACTGGCAATTTTGCGATACTCTCAGTTACGGCATCCGGCACCGGTCTCACCTATCAATGGTATAAGGGCACAAGAGGCGTTACCACCAAACCCGTCCTCACGGCCTCTGCCAAGACCGCCACCTTTAAAACACCCATTCTCAAGGCCTCAACCGCATACTGGGTCCAGATCAAAAACGCCGGGGGCACTGTCAATTCCAATACTGTCACGGTGACGGTCACTCCTTGACCCCCATTCTGTCTTGGGCCCAAGCCGCGCTTGCCAGCATGTGTAACGCGGATGGTGAGCGAAAGTAAGTGATCTACGTTTTCATTTCTAAACGCCCGTCTCCCCCGTGGAGTCGGGCGTTTTTTATTTTCTACGTGATCCAAATCCTCCCCCTTTGCCGGATTGATTCACGATCCTACTAAATCAAAAAATTTGAGAACCCCAAATAAACTCAATCGTAACGCTCGCCAGTTTTTCTCAAAACTCGGCTCGTTGCTGCTGTTATTCCAACGCACGCCCATCGTCCAAATCATCCTGCCAGAGGCCCGTGTGTTGGGCGTCTCAGGCATGGGTGAACTCGCAAAATGGAGCATCGCCTCCGTCGTTGGGCTCTGCGCCTTCGATTCCATTGCTGGCGCGTCCACCATCACCCAGCTTCAGCCCTCACCCGGATCGGCAACCGTGAAAGCAACTATCGACAAAAACCTATCTTTTGTCTTTCAGGCGGTGGGTACTCTCAGACCACCGGGAAGTTGGCAAATCATCGGAGCTTTGCCCGCTGGCCTTGTACACGCCAATGCCACCTTCAGCAACGTGGACTCCATTTCCGGAATCCCGACTCAAACCGGCAGCTTCCCCATCACCGTCAGAGCATTGGTATCTCAGACCCTCATTGGTCCATCCCTCTCCCAATCATTCACGATTGTCGTCGCCAATGGCACTGGCACGCCCCTTCCAACCATCACGAAACAGCCTGCATCCCTCACTATCAAGACTGGCAATTTTGCGACCCTCTCAGTTACGGCATCTGGCACGGGTCTCACCTATCAATGGTATAAAGGCGCAAGCGGCAATACCATCAGACCCATCAAAACTGTCTCAGCCAAGACTGCCACCTTTAAAACATTCAACCTCACGACTACTTCCAAATACTGGGTGCAGATCAAAAACGCCGGTGGCATTGTCAACTCGAAGACGGTCACCGTGAAAGTCACTCCTTGATCCACATTTATCTGTGCCAAAGCCGCGCTTGCCAGATCGCGAAACACGGCAGACTGTGGGCGCATGACAGACTGGGATCAGCGCTATCAAGCGGGCGATACGCCATGGGAAAAAGGCCAAGCCGCGCCGCCGTTGGTGGAATTGTTAGAAAAACTGGAGCCATCAGCGTGGGGCGCGGGGCCGGTCCTCGTGCCGGGCTGCGGACTGGGACATGATGTGCGAGCGCTGGCACAGTTAGAACTGCCGGTACTCGGCGTGGATTTATCCCCAACGGCAGTGGCGCGGGCCGGAGAATTTCCTAACACGGGAAAGGAAACTTATGCATTGGGAAATTTCCTCGATCCTGCATGGTGGGCGGGACGCGAGTTTTCGGCATTGTGGGAGCATACCTGTTTGTGCGCGATCGACCCCAGTGAGCGGGGCCGGTATGCGGAAGCGGCAGCAGCGTGCCTCTGCGAGGGAGGCTTGCTGGCGGGTGTATTTTTCCTGAATCCCTTCGATCCAGGCGAGGTGGCGACCGGTCCTCCGTTCGGCGTCACACTCGCGGAGCTAGAGGCGTGGTTCGCCCCATGGTTCGTGCGGCTGGACGGCTGGGTGCCAACAATGGCCTATCCCGGACGCAAGGGGCGGGAGTGGCTCGGATTATTTCGTCGGGTCGCGCAGGCATAAGTTGCGGAAAACTCGGCTTGCCCTTAGCCTGCCGCCAAGCCGACCCCGATGAAGTTACCTCTGATTTTCCCAATGCTGGCCCTGCTGCCATTGTGCGCCTTCGCCGATGACGCGCGCCCGTACGTGAACGACCTGAAAGCGCCGCAAAATCGCAAGGACTTGGAAGCCATCCAAAACGCAGTGGCCTCCGCTCTGCCCAAGGCGCGGGCGGCGACGGTGTGCATCGAGATCAAGGAAGGCTCGGGCAGTGGGGTGATCGTTTCCGCAGATGGTATCATTTTAACCGCAGCGCATGTCGCCCAAGGAGTGAAGAAAAAAGTGACGGTGGTTCTCGAAGACGGCACACGCTTGAAGGGGGAAACGCTGGGACTGGTCGCGGACAAGGACGCGGCGATGATCCAGATCACCGAGAAGGGAACCTATCCGTTTGTGGAAATCGATCGGGCGGAAACGACCAAGCTGGCGGACTGGGTGTTCGCGCTCGGGCATTCCGGCGGCTTTGACAAGGACCGGGGCTCGGTGGTGCGACTGGGGCGGTTAGTGCGGATCGCGGGCTCGACGTTTCAATCCGACTGCAAGTTGATCGGGGGTGATTCGGGCGGGCCGTTGTTTGATCTAACTGGTAAACTGATCGGCATCCACTCGCGGGTCGGCGCGCAGCTCGAGTCGAACATGCATGTGCCGATGACCGAATTCATCGCGAACTGGGACGGACTACAGAAGGCGGAATTCATTGGCGAGGGGCCCTACGCGCAGAAGCCGGTGAAGGGCACGGGATTTCTCGGCATCGCCACCGAACCACGACCGGAAGGTGGCCTGCGGGTGACGAAAGTGGGCGAAAAAAGCCCGGCGGCGGAAGCGGGAATCAAGGAGGGCGACGCCTTGCTGAAAATGAACGGCGTGGCCTTGGAAAAACGCGAACAGATGCAGGATTTGCTCAAGGAAATGTCAGCGGGCGACGAACTAACACTGGAGACGGAACACGCAGGAAAACCGAAAACGCTAACTCTCGACCTTGGTGCACGCTAACAAATATTCACTCATCCTTGCCGCTCTGCTGGTGCTGCCTGTGGCGGCGCAGCAGAGCCTGGAATCCGCCTATCGGACCACCGGCACGGCGGTCGTCGCAGCCTTCGAGGCGCAGCGGCAGGTCTTACAAACATCGAGCGCGGTGATTCTCGATGACCGCAAAGAGATCGCTTACGGCGTGGTGATTTCCGCCGAAGGCTACATTCTAA
>CANBTO010000349.1 GCA_947372405.1 Verrucomicrobiaceae bacterium | reverse complement strand
GCCGAAGCGGACGAAGCGGGTGACGGTGAGGGTGTCGCCGAGTTCCTTGCCCTTGGCTTCGAGGAGCGCGGAAACCTTGATGTCCGCATCCTTCACGAAGCCTTGCTCCAGGAAGCAGCTTTCCGCGAAGAACTTGCCGATCTGGCCCTTGAGGATGTTTTCGATGATGTTGGCGGGCTTGCCTTCCGCGAGGAGGCGGGTGCGGAAGATGTCTAGTTCGTTGTCCACCACGGACTGCGGGATGTCCTCGCGGGAAAGTCCCTTGGGCGCGCAGGCGGCGATGTGGAGGGTGAGGTCCTTGATAAGTTCCTTGAAGCTGTCCGTGCCAGCCGTCTCCGGCTTGGTGGTGCCCACTTCGATGAGCACACCGACCTTGCCACCGAGATGGATGTAGGATGCGACGACACCGCCCGGAGCGGCGTCATAGCGCACATACTTGCGGAACTGGAGGTTCTCACCAACTTCACCGACCTTTGCCTTGATCGTGTCCTCGATGGTTTGTTCGCCGTGTGGATGGGCGAGGGCAGCGGCGTGATCGGCGGCATTTGACTTTGCAAGCGCGTCCGCGATGTCGGCGACGAAGGCCTGGAAGTTCTCGTTTTTGGAAACAAAGTCGGTTTCGCAGTTCACTTCAAGCAGCAGGCCGGAAGTCGCGCCTGCGTTGATGCGGGCGGTGATGACACCTTCGTTGGCGGCGCGGTCGCTCATCTTGGCGGACTTCATGATGCCGCGCTCGCGCAGCAGCTTGATGGAGGCTTCGATGTCGCCGTTGGTTTCGGTGAGGACTTTCTTGCAGTCCATCATGCCGGCGTTGGTCTTGTCGCGGAGTTCTTTGACGATTGATGCGGTGATCATGTGAGGAGAAAATGAGGAGTTGGGAGAAAAAACGGGCGGACCGTCGGGAGACAGGCCGCCCGTATGACAAAGATGTTAGTTCTTGCGGGCGGCGACCATGGCATCGACCAGATTCTGGAGAACGATGCGGATCGAGCGGATGGCGTCGTCGTTGCCCGGGATAGGGAATTGCACGAGGGCCGGATCGGCGTTGGTGTCCACGAGGGCGACGATCGGGATGTTGAGGCGGCGGGCTTCGGCGACAGCGATGGTTTCGCGGGCGGAGTCCACGATCACCACAGCGTCGGGCTTCTTGTCCATGTCACGCACACCGCGGAGGTTGCGCAGGAGCTTTTCCCGCTCGCGGCCGAGGGCGGCCAGTTCCTTCTTGGACATGGCCTTGAACTCCGGCTGTTTCTCGATGTTTTCGAGATACTTGAGGCGCTCCACGGACTTGCGGACGGTGAGGCTGTTGGTGAGCATGCCACCGAGCCAGCGGTGATTGACGTAGTGCTGGCCGGTTGCTTCCGCAGCTTCGCGGATGGCATCCTGCGCCTGGCGCTTGCAGCCGACGAAAAGCACTCTCTTACCCTTGGAGGTGAGGTCCGCGAGAAACTCGGCGGCCTTGTCGAGCTGCTGGACGGTCTTTTCAAGGTTGATGATGTAGATCCCGCCTTTGTCCTTCATGAGGAAGGGCTTCATGCGTGGATTCCATTTCTTGGTCTGGTGGCCGTAGTGGACGCCTGCGTCCACCATTTCGTTGATGAGTTCGTTGATCATGGGATGTCTGGTTTCCCGCCTTGATTCAGGACGGGCGATGCTTGAAGACCTGCCGCATGTGGATTTCCCCCGGATCTTCGTTGGTGAATGTGCGGCTTGAAGGGGCGCGGGATTTAGGGAAAACGCCAGGTGTTGACAAGGGAAATCCCGTCCAATCAGGGATTTTCGAGGATTTCACGCAGTTCATCGTCCATTTGGACCGCGACCTGGTGTTCGTAGCGGCACCAACCGGACACGGAGGGGTCGACTTTCAACGGCGTGTCGATGTGAAACCAGTGATCCTCCGCCGCAGTGAAGGCGAAAGTGGACAGGATGCAGACTCCCATCGCGCAAGCAGAGACCGGCACCATCGCCCGCGAGATCACGGCTCGCTGCAAGATGATGCCACCCGCCCTACACAGCAGCGCACGCACGGAGGAAACCACCAGCCATCCCACGGGTAGCGCGAGTAAACCCATCGCCACTCGGAACAGCAGCGGTGATCCCTTTGTTTCGTTCTCGAAAAACCGCAACAAACCCGAATTCCTGACTAGCAAGTGCTCAGGAGCGCCGTAAACCACCGAACCGCCAACAACCGGCACAAAAGCAATTGCAGAAAGCATTACAACCCAAGCAGTCCAATGCGGTGGCTTGAAATTGAAACCGCCGGCAGCGTTCGCCAAACGCGCTCTGACAACCATGGGCGAGGCCACCAACCAGAGAACGATCAGGCCGATGAAATGAGCGGTGGGGAGCACGAAAAAGGTGCCACGCACTCCGAATTCGCGGCCACCGAGAGGCGTTAGGCGGTTTACCGCCATGACATAAATGAATGGTGCAATCACTCCGATTCCCACGATCCATGCCCAGTCCGAGGGTTTCAGCAAGGCTCCCATTCTCAGAGCCAACAGCCGTATCATTCGTGAGCGCCTGAACCGATGGCAGGCGCAGGCAGCGGAGGCCAAACCCATCAAAACGAAAGTCATCCACGCCAGTTTTTCGCATAGAAGATCGTGGTCAAGCATCCGCCCAGGTTTCAAATCGTCATCCGTCAATTTTGGTGGATTCTTCACCAGATCTCGCCCGAAGACATTTACGCGGAAGAAACCGTTGATTCGTCTGAATTCCCCTCTCCTCCCATCCACTATGATTTGGTAATTACCGTGAACGTCCGGATCACAAAGTTTCCATAGCTTTTTGTCAATCCGCCGCCATCGGTCGGCATCTTCCTCGATTTCCAGCCGATCGGCTGCGGCAGCCATGAATTCGACGATACGTTGAACCAATCGACGATTTGCGCTAACATCCCCTGAGGAAACAGACCTATTGTCGAGCAAGTTCCTGGCAAGCGCATCCACATCGGACCTCAAGGCAAAGTAATCACCCAAGCTTTCAGCCTGACAAGACATGACACCTATCACATCGGCCAGACTATCGATTTTCAAATTGCATGAATATGGCTGAATCGACTCGAAGAATTTGTGAGAATCCGAATAGCGCGCGGTCGTGTTCCACTGAAGAAATCCGAGCAATTCACTGTTGAATTTTTCATTGTAAGAATCGCATCTCCTGAGGTTTGCCGCATTGTGAATCAGCTCTGCGGCAATCTTCAGCTTTGCCGGATTGAAAACCTTACCAGGTTCCGAAGTATAGTTCAGTTCGCCATTGCTCAATTTGACCTCCACTTTGCAGTAAGCAACCGCCGATTCGGCATTTCTGGCAGCCTCCAGATAGAGAAACCATGCGTTTTCGGGGTCGATTCTTCGTGCCACATCATGCAAATCCACGGGCAGCGTATTGGATTCATACAAACATCGGTGAAGATATGACGCGTAAAGTGAAGGATTGTCCGGCTTGCTGAGCCAAACCGCCTTCCTTCCCTCGGCAGTGATAGCTTTTGTATCGATTCCGAAAACCAGGAATCGTTGTCCAGCAGTCATCCTTGCGGCCACCCTCTTCATCACTGCTCCATTGGAAGCATGCGGATCTGGAACGAACCCATTATCGTTTTGAACAACTGCCAGCCACTTCTCCCAACTCGCCATCAATGCCAATGAGGTCGCTAGCGCCAGCAGCGCCCAGAGCAGCAGTTTCCATCTCGGTTTCCTTCCCGCATCCACTTCCGTCCACCTGGCGATGGAGGCCTGCTCGACCTGCGGGTCCGTTTCCCTCAAGGATTGCAGGAACCCAGCGGCGTTTACACGCAGTTCCGCGTCGTCCGCGAACGGCGAGACCGCCGCCTCGATGAGTGGATCCTCAGTCATCAGACCGGTCTAAGCAAGTAGCCCGCCACCCACCCTTCCGCGCTGTTTTCATGGCGACACCAATGCCAGCCGTGGATCTGGCGGAGCGATTCGAGCCGGTCGCCACGACGGATCTTGAGCACCGTGGGATCAAAAGTTTCCGTCGCACTGAATCGACCGTCTCCGAGCGGGCTGAGGATTTCCTCGGGGACGTAGCCGTCGTTGCCTGCGGCATCAGTCGCCCAGATCCAGCCGGGCCAAGTGCGGTCCGCAGCGCCAGCACGAACCACGTCGCCGGGTTTCAAATGGATCGGTTCGCTGTCTTTCTCCTCGTAGTCGGAATATGCGGTGAAATGGGCCATGTGTCGGCGGGAATCAAAACCTCCGCGCGAGAAAAACGCGACTGTGGATTTTGAGGGAGGATAGGTGTCGGTTTCCGGGATTGGTTAAGATTTCTGAATGATTGACGGCTTGGTCAGGAATGCGTAATGTCCGCCATCAAGAATGGCGAATGACTCGATAACCTTCCCCTGTCCAGCCTGTGGAATCAAACTCACGGTGCCAGTAGCCTTGGCGGGAGTGATTGGTCCCTGCCCGTCATGTGGAACGCGGATCCAAGCGCCCATCCCTGCTTCCAGCACGATTGCAGCAGCCCCACAAGCTTCAACCTATGAGCCACAAGCGCCGTCACCACAAGTGACCGCAGCCATTCCAAGTGTGCCGACATCATCACTCGCCGCACCGGCAACCGCGCCCAGCCAGGAGCCACAACCAGCCACAGCGCAGCCTTCGCCAAGCATTCTCAAGCCGGAGCCGCGCCAACTTCCCGCCCGCTCCCACACCTCGGAAGTCGTGGCCAAGCAGATGCCGGAGCCAACCCATCCGCAGGATCCGCGCAAGCTAAAGGCGGCACCGCTTCCCAGACATCCGCGCAGACCCAGCAGTATCGCCCGCTTCTTCATGCTCGCCATGTTCCTGGTGGCATCTGTAGCACTCGTTTACGGTGTCAGGACGGTACTGAGGACGAAGCCGGACAAGGATTCTGGTGGCAGGCGGGTGCAGGTCCATTCGGATCAATCCACCGATCGGACTGGAAACCCTTCCGAGAAACCGTCGACCAATGACAAAACGATCCTTGCGATCCCAACTCCTCCACCCGCACAGCCGACTTTGATCGAACCTCCGCCACCTCTTCCTGGCGGTTTGGAAGCGATGTCTCCGGGAATGGAGGCGCTCGGTGTTTTGGAAAGGTTTCTTGCGGCCAAATCCCTCGCCGAGCGCATGCCGCTGATCGAAACGAAGATTCCGGAACCCGAGCTCGCGGCCACCTGCCTTGCCGCGCCATTGCCAGCGGTCAAAAGCATGCTGCTGGATTTCCAGGATTCCAATCCCACGGAAGAGTTCGTGGATTACTTCTGCAACGTCGATTTCGAGGCGGAAAACAACCATACCAATCCCCAGACCATTCTGGTTCGCACCCGCGGAACTGGCGAACCGAAAGTTGTGGTGGCGCCTTTCCTCGATCTCTATGGAGGAAGGCTGGCGGCTTACGCGTCCAAACCAACGGACAAAGCAGCGGACTTCCAAGTGATCATTTACGCCCTGGCATCCTGCACGGATTCCAATATTCCAAACCGGGAAAAAAAACGGACACTCAAGCTGCTGGCTCGAGAAAACTCGAAAGAAATCGCGCAGGCTTATTTCAGCAAGGTGTCGAAAATCGGCGAGATGCTGGAGGATGAAACGTACAGTCTCTGCTACGGCAAGGCCAAGTCCTGCACCGTCATGCTGCACTGGAATACCGAGGAGAATCCGGAACACCCCTATCTGGAAGCACTTGCCCTCAAGGCTTTGGACTGGAATCCCTGACCCGTCCCGCATCTTTCAAGGCGGACCATCCTCCCCGTAACACGGAAACCTCCGCTCCAAGATCCAGCCTGCGGATTCTATCCGCG
>CANBTO010000348.1 GCA_947372405.1 Verrucomicrobiaceae bacterium | reverse complement strand
AGAAGTGATGCGCTGGGTGCTCAGCTTCGGCAGCCAGGCCAGGGTGATCGCTCCGCCCGAGCTGTCAAAAATGGTCCGTCAGGAAGTGCGTGCCATGCAAAAAGGCTGATGGTTTTCCTGTGGTGCATCCGTGATAAAAACGGAAGCGTCCGACGAAACGGGATACTGCGGATTTTTGAGACAAAACCGGATGAAATATCATCTTTTTCCGGACCTGACCCGGTATTTGTCCCACCCCCGGTGGTAAGTTCCGGGCATGTCTGAATCCACATCCCCTACCTCCCCCATCCATCCTGCAATTACCGGCCTGCTGTCCTCCCTCAAGCTGGGAGAACCTCGGGTCCAGAACGGCCTTGGTCTGTGGCCGGTATTCACCGAATGCAGGCCTGTTCCGGCCTACGTCATGCTGGTCGACGCTCTGTCGCTCGTCGGCTTCACGATCATGGAAGTCAGCGAAGGTGGGTCTGTCCCAAACCTCCGCGTCATCAATGACACACCGCACAACGTCCTGCTTTTCGATGGCGAGGAACTCAAGGGAGCCAAACAGAACCGCATTCTCAACACCACGATCCTCATTGCGGCCGGCTCGGCACTCGACGTGCCGGTGAGTTGCACGGAACAGGGACGCTGGTCTTATGATTCCCCGCAATTCGGCAGCAGTGGCAGCCTCGCCTATGCGGAGTTGCGCAAGCGCAAATCGGCCGATGTCGCGATCTCGCTTGAGCTCAAGGAAGGTCACATTTCAAACCAATCCGCGGTCTGGTCGGAAATCGAGCAGCTGCATTTCGCCGCGAAGAGCGACGAAAGTTCCAAGACCCGCGCGATGAAGGATGCCTACGAGGGCCGCCAGCGTGAACTCGACGAGTTCACGCGTGACTCCCCCTGCCATGAAAGCCAATGCGGTTTGCTGGCCGTCATTGGCGACCGCGTCGAGGGAATGGATTTGCTTTCACGACCGGAGGCCTATGCAAAGCTACACCGCCGCCTGGTGGAGAGTCATGCGATGGATTTCCTGGTGCGAAAACAAGGCGTCTCCAGCAAGCCGTTGGACCCCGAAGCCCCGCTCCGCTTTCTGGTGGAGGCGGCCAAGGCCGAGGAATCCGCCCACACCCCCGCGGGACTCGGCACCGACCACCGCCTGCGCTTCCGCTTTGGTCACGGCGCGGCTTTGCGCGTGGATGAAACCATCGTCCACCTCGCCCTGTTCGGAGGCGGTGGCCTGGGCAAGGGTCATCATCCCTCCGAAGCACCGCTACGCCGCCATCACCGATAGACGGCCACCACCTCTGGAACAACCACGGCACCTGGTGGTTTCACGGCACCTTCCACCTGCCCGACGGCACGGCGGAACGGGTCCGCGTGAACCTTAGAACCCGCAGCATTGAAACCGCCAGATCCAAGAGGGATCGGATTCTCGATTCCCAGCAGCACCCTTCCATAGCAGTCATCGCCTGAATCTCCTGAAAGAATACCACCATGAAACTCGAAATCCGCCCAGACCTCCAGATTGAAATCCACACTGTCCCCGGCTCAGGCCGAATCCGGACCCAACTCCCAGATGCGCCGCATTGCATGTTTGATCCTACCGATGGCTCCTGGCACCCCTATGGAGCTGGGGCCCCCAAGGAAATTCTCTCTCATGTGGCACCTTCCGACCTTCGCCTGATCGAAGCCCGCCTCCAGCAATATTCGGAGGAACGCGCAGGTCGGATCGCCGTGTTCAACGAAGGTAACTCACCGGTCAAACCCTGATCACCACCGCCGAAAGAATAGTGGGAGGCGTTTCTGAAATTGGAGCGCGGGATTGATCCCGCCTGAGTAGGATCGCTTTATTCAGCAATCCCCGGCGAATCTCATCCAGTCATCAAAATTTTCATGACTCTGAATCATCGTTGCTCTTGCCATGTTCTCTTTTTGGATTACAATCCTCCTACGATGATCAAAAGCTTCGCCGATCCACTCACCGAAAAGATCTTCCGAGGCGTGGAACTGACGAAGAAAGAAGCCAGACAACTGGGTGACATCCGCATCGATAAAGCACAGGAACGCCTCGTTATCCTTCATCATTCATCCGAAAAAGATCTTCTAACCCTTCACTCGCTTCATTACCACAAACTCCACGGCACGAAGAAATATTCCATCGACGCCAATGCCCGCGCCTCGAAATGGCGCATCACCTTCGCATGGGCCAACCAAGAACTCACCGATGTTTCCCTCGTTAAAATCGAAGACACCCATTGATTCCATGAAACTCCGCACCAACCCCGCCGCCGGCCTCATTCACGACGAACTGGAAGCACGCTCCATTCCTGCCGCCAAGGCCGCCAGGGACATGGCAATTCCGCGCAGCCGCATCAGCGATATTTTCGCCGGAAGAAAAGGCGTCTCCGCCGATACCGCCTTGCGGTTCGAGCGCTACCTCGGCATTTCCGCAGCGCTTTTGATCCGCCTTCAGGCGGAGTATGATCTCAGCAAGGCGGTCGCCGACAAGGGACCTCAGATCAAACGAGAAATCCTTCCAGCTCCAAAACTTGCGATGGCCTGATCGCTTTTTTGATCCTCACCTCAAACTCCGAATCCTCACCGCCATCGCCAGCCTCCAGCACCGCCTCAACGCACTCGACACCGGCGCGCGGATCGTGATGGCTTGAGCGGCCCAGACTGTCCTTCACAACTCTGCCTCACAGCAAGACAACATGGTCGCTCAAACTCCTGCACATTCCGTGGCGTGACGTTGCTTTCCCTGCGTGGTATTCATCAAGCGTGACCAGCGCCGAATACCGAGAAGCCATCGACGCTCTGCCTTATGGCAAGCGCTTGCCAGGCGCGGTGTATCTGCTCGATCCCGGAGAAAAATCGGCTATTCCATCGCTGCTCCGGATTACGGTGGCAGAGCTTCGGAAGCGCATGGAAATCGGCACGGAGTTCAACTTGCTGAAATTCCACACCGCCTCGCCCAAGATCTCTTTTCTTGCCTATCCGGATTTCGAAAAGGACCCGCACCCCGCCTTGAAGGAGGCGGTCATCGTCGATCTCGTCACCGGTAAGACCCGCCGCGACGATTACCGAGGGCGCGCCAATCCACCATCGCAAGGAGACATTTCTAGCACCGGAGCACCCGCTGCATGGGAAGTTCGCCAAACTTACACGGCAGGAGGAAGCCGCCGGGTTGCTGGAAGACACCGCCCGCATCGGCTTCCGCATCAACTGGGAGCGTATCCTGGCGGAAAAGGGTCTCGCTTTCAAAGGCCATCGCCTGGTTGAAAGCGCGGCTACCGGAATCTCTGCTGTCCCTGCCATTCCAAACAAGAAAATTCACCGCCATAAGACGGCCCTCGTTCGCCGTGAAATATCCAAACCCGTCAAGACGCTGCTGGAACTCGGCCAGCTCCGCCGGGGTGAATCCTTCTTCGATTACGGTTGCGGCCACGGTGGCGATGTCCTCGCGATTGAAAAACTTGGCCACCCCTCCAACGGCTGGGACCCGGTCCATGCGCCGGACGAGCCAAAACAGACCGCCGACGTGGTCAATCTCGGCTTCGTCCTCAATGTCATTGAAGATCCTGCCGAACGTGTCGAAGCCGTGCTAGACGCCTGGCACCACACTCGCCGTGCTCTTCTTGTCTCCACCCTCATCGCCGGTCAGGAAGCCTATGATGATGTCCTTACATTCGGCGACGGCGTGCTCACCCGTCGCGACACTTTTCAGAAATTCTTCGAACCGGCGGAAATTCAAGCCCTGCTCGAAGACACCTTGCACACCGAAGCTGTGCCGGTCGGCCTCGGCATCTATCTGGTCTTTCGCGACACGGCGGAACTCCACGACTTTCTCGCTTCCCGCGCCCGCCGCTTCATCGACTGGGAATCGCTCTCACGCCGACTCGGCATCCTCAAAGCACTCCGGGCGAAACGCGATCCCTACGACACGCACCGCGAGCTACTCGATGACTTTTGGGAGTCTGTTCTCGTGTTAGGACGCATCCCTCGCGACGAAGAGTTCGACCGTCTCGCCGAAGTCCGCCAGGCCTGCGGTTCATTACCAAGAGCGCTTCAGCTCTTCATTGACCGTTTCGGTGAGCCTACTTTTGTCGCCGCCCGCCAGCGTCGAAAGGAGGACTTGTTAGTCTTCATCGCCGCCGCCCAGCTCCGCCGCAAGATCCCGTTCAACCAGCTCTCTCTCCGCCTTCAGCGCGACCTCCGCGCGTTCTTCGGCAGCTACACCAACGCCGAGGAAAAAGCCCGCGAACTCATGTTCGCCGCCGGCGATTCGGACGAACTGGAAATCGCCGCCGCACAACTCGACTTCGGTTTCCTCGATCCAAAGGAAGGCCACTTCACCGTCCATCGCAGTCTGCTAGACGAACTCCCGGTCATCCTCCGTGTCTATGTCGAGTGCGCCGCCCGCCTCTACGGCGATCCCCGCGAGGCCGACCTCATCAAGATCCATCTCCATTCACGCAAACTCACCTTCCACTACTACCGCGACTTCGACACCACACCGCTTCCCCAGCTACTCACCCGGATCAAGATCGATCTCAGGCGGCTCTTCGTCACGGTCATCGACCATACCAACGGTCGAGAGCATCAGCTCCTCTTTTTCAAAGAACGCTTCCTCCCCAAGGACCACCCGGCCCGCCCGAAAATGGACCGCTTCAGCGCCAAGCTCCGCAAACTCGGCCTGCGCGAGGAAACCATCGGCTATGGGCCAACGAAGGAAAAGTGGGGGGAGTTTGTCAAATTGGAGCGCGGGATTCATCCCCCCAGTCAATGAACTTCTCCCCGCCGCCTATCAACCTGTGGCGAGTTTACGCCCCCTTGCCGTTGTCGCAATCAAGCGACCATCCGAGCGCCTCTGCAACATGCGTGGCGAACGCCGGAACACTTCGGCCGAGCTTTTCCAGATAGAGTCTCGGTTCCAGTTTTCTATCGCGAGCCATATCGCCGAGTTTCGCAACCACTACGTCCGGCGCGATCGTGTATAAGGTGATCAGGTAGTCAGCCGGATGCACCGCTTGAATATCCCACGGGGCCAGAGCTGTCGCACTGAAGTCACGAAGGTTGAACGTCACAATGGTCGATGCTCCGGAACGAATAGCGGTCGCCAGCACGTGGCGATCCTTGACGTCGTTGATCAGCACAGGTTCCAGGCAGGATGCATCCTCTATCAGAGCTTCTGCAAAGTGTTTTTGAACCTCGTTTCGCCAGTGATCCGCTAGATCTTGCGGCCAGTTCAACTTGGTGACGTGAGTCCGGGTTGTTTCGTCCAGGATCTCACGGGACCAGATCGGTGAGTAGAGGCGCGGGCGTTCGGCGAGGCGTAGAAACAGGTCGCAGATGCCATGGTTGGCCAGCACACAAGCGTCGAGCACGACTCTGTAATTCGCGCCTTTCATTCACCCGTGTAACTTGCGTCATCGAGTCCGGCAGCTTGGACTTTCTGGAAGAGGCTGCTCATGCCTTCCCGGCGGGCGGCGTCTCTCTTGTTCTCGTAGTTCATCAATTCACGAAACAGCACACGGCGGTGACTGCCCACATAGTGAAATGGAATGTCGCCCTTTTCGAGAAGGCCGACTAGAAACGGCCGCGACATCCCCAAGTAATCCGCCGCGGCTTGCGTAGTAAATGCCTCATCCTCCGGCAGCATGACGATGGCACGGCGCTCTCGGATCGAGCGAAGCACATGAATCAAAAGGTCAAATACGGGTTGTGGCAGCTCCAACTGCTCTCCACTCGCGCTGACCAACGCGGGACGGCGTTGTCCGAAGACCTCCGCCAACAGGCGATCCACCTCCTTGAAGTCCTCAGGAG
>CANBTO010000347.1 GCA_947372405.1 Verrucomicrobiaceae bacterium | reverse complement strand
CCCACTAAGGTTTCCTTCAACGAGCACATCCAGCCCATCCTCTCCGAATATTGTTACCACTGCCACGGACCGGATTCCAAGGCCCGCGAGCCGAAGGACGCGCCGCTGCGCCTGGATCGTGTGGAGGATGCCTTCGCCCCGAGGGATGACGGTAGGCCGGTCATCATCAAGGGCAAACCCGCCGAGTCACGTCTGGTCGAGCGCATCCACTCCACGGATCCCGACGACGTGATGCCTCCGCCCAAGAGCCACAAGACGCTCAAGCCGGAGGAAATCGCCCTGCTCAACCGCTGGATCGAACAAGGTGCGGAGTTCGAGCCCCATTGGTCGTTCGCTCCCGTGAAAAACCCCGAGCCTCCCGCGGCGGGCGAAGGCTGGGCCACGAATCCCATCGACCGTTTCGTCGCCGAAAAACTCAATGCCGCCGGCCTGAAACCCAACGAGCCGGAAGACCCGCGCCGGTTCCACCGCCGGCTGACGCTCGACCTAACAGGCCTGCCACCCGAGCCGGCCGCCACCGATGCCTTCGTGAAAGCCTACGAAAAGGCGCCGCAACCGGCCGTCGAGGCCGAGGTGGACCGCCTGCTTGCCACCTCCGCGAGTGCCGAGAATTTCGCCCGTCACTGGCTGGACGCCGCGCGTTATGCGGACACCCACGGCATCCACATCGACAACTACCGCTCGATCTGGCCCTACCGCGACTGGGTCGTGCGCGCCTTCCAGGCCAACATGCCGTGGGACCAGTTCACCACCGAGCAGATCGCCGGCGACATGCTTCCTAACAGAACGCTCGACCAACTCGTGGCCACCGGCTTCTCGCGCTGCCTCGCGACCACCGGCGAGGGCGGCGCCATCGGCGAGGAATACGACGCCATCTCTGCCAAGGACCGCGTCGAAACCGTCTCCGCCGTCTGGCTCGGCCTGACCACCGGCTGCGCCGCCTGTCACGACCACAAGTTCGACCCGGTCACCACCAAGGAGTTCTATTCTCTAACGGCTTTCTTCCGGAACACTCCGATGTCATCGTTGGACGGCAACAACGCGGAACACCCGCCGAATGTCTTCGTGCCGCTGCCCGAGGACCGCGACAGCTGGTCTTCGCTCGCCGGCGAGATTTCCGGCATTGAAAAACAATTGGCCGACCGCGCCACGGCTGCGCGTCCTGACTTTGACGCCTGGCTGGCCAATGCCAGCATCGCGCCGGCCCGCAAGGTGGATTCCACGCTCGCGCTCCATCTTCCGCTAACTGAAAGCGATGGCCCATTGCGCGGCTGGGTGGACGGCCAGCCCCGCGAGTGGCCGTCGAATGTCTCGCGCATCGACGCTCCGCTTGGCAAAGCCCCGGTCATCAGCGATTCGCCGATCGATCTGGGTGATCTCTGCAACTTCTCGCGCGGCGACCGCGTGACTTATGGTGGCTACATCTACTTCGAGGGCAAGGCGACGGGCTCGATCATCGCACGCATGAATCCGGCCGAGGGCTACCGGGGATGGGATCTGTTTCTTGAAGACGGCAAACCCGCCGCGCATGTCATCGATTCGTGGGAGAAGGCGGCTAACAAAATCGTCGCTCCCACCGCGCTCAAGCCCGGCGAGTGGCACCACGTCATGGTCACCTTCGACGGAACCGCCGCCAGCCCTAAAGCGAGCGCCATCTATGTGGATGGCAAACGCGCCAAGGCGAAGTCCAATCCCAATAATGTCGGTGGCAAGATTGAAACCTCCGTCCCGCTGAGGCTTGGTGCCCGCCAGAACAATGAATCGAAGCTCACCGGCAAGGTTGCCATGCAGGATTTCCGTTTTTACCGCCGCCTGCTGGACACCAAGGAGATCGACGAACTGGCGCAGAACAGCATGCTCCAGGGCATCGTCGCACTGCCACCGGAAAAGCGGACGAAGCCTCAGATCGAGTCGATGTTCAGATACTATCTCGCCAACGTCGACGCACCATCGCAGGAACTGCGAACACATCTGGACGAAAAGAAGTCCGACGAGGAGAAACTCCGCTCCCGTGGCTCCGTCTCGCTTGTGATGGAGGAGAAAAAGGAGGAACCCTTCGCCCATGTCCTCATTCGCGGCGTCTATTCCTCCAAGGGTGACAGGGTCACGCCCGGCACGCCCGCCGCACTTCCGCCGATGCCTGCGGACGCGCCGAAGAACCGTCTCGGCCTCGCCCGCTGGTTGACCGATCCCACCAACCCGCTTCCCGCACGCGTCACCATGAACCGTACCTGGTATGAGTTCTTCGGCACCGGCATCGTGGAAACCAACGGTGACTTCGGCATCATGGGCGCGCGCCCGAGCCACCCGAAGTTGCTCGACTGGCTGGCCTCCGAGTTCGTCGCCTCGAAGTGGAATTACCGCCACATGGTCAAACTCATCGTCACCTCCGCCACCTACCGCCAGTCCGGCAAGGTCGCGCCGGTAAAACTCGAAGCCGATCCTTCTAACAGACTGCTGGCCCGCGGTCCTCGCGTCCGTCTGGATGCCGAGCCGATTCGCGACCTCGCGCTCGCCGCTTCCGGCCTGCTCTCGCCCAAGGTCGGTGGTCCGCCGGTGAAGCCCTATCAACCGGAAGGCATCTGGTCAGCCGTGGCGATGCAGCAGTCCAACACGCGCAATTACGTTCAGGACAAGGGCGAGTCGCTCTACCGCCGCTCGATGTACACGATCTGGAAACGCACCGCCGCGCCGCCTTCGATGGAGATCCTCAACGCGCCGACGCGCGAGTCCGTCTGCGTCCGGCGGGACCGCACGAATACGCCACTCCAGGCGCTCGTGCTGCTCAACGATCCGCAGTTCGTCGAGGCCTCGCGCCAGCTCGCGGCGCACGCGATGCAGTCAGCCTCCGGTTTCGACGAACGCTTGGACTTCATCACGCTCCGACTCGACGGCAGGATATTCGCACCTGCGGAGAAGGAGATTGTTAGAAAATCCTTCGACGCCGTGCTGGCGGATTATCGTGGCCACGCCGAGGAAGCCACCAAGTTGGTTGCCATCGGTGAGACTCCGCCACCCAAGGATCTGGATGTCGCGGAACTGGCCGCGTGGACGCTGGTTGCCAGCCAGATCCTCAACCTCGACGAGACCATCACCCGCTGAACCGCCATGAACCCATTGTTGGAATTTCACAACACCGCTTATTCCCGCCGCCAGTTCTTCCGCAAATCCGGAACAGGCCTCGGCATGGCGGCGCTCGCCTCGCTGTTAGGCCGGACCGGGATCTCGGCTGCGGAAAGCATCGCAGCGATCAACAGCCAGCTCCCGCAGATCGCCCCCAAGGCGAAACGCGCGATCTATATCTCGCTCATCGGCGCGCCCTCTCAGCTCGATCTCTTCGACTTCAAGCCCGACCTTCAGAAACGCTTTAAGGAGGATCTCAACGGCTGGCTCAAACAACAGGGCGAGCGTTTGACAGGCATGACCGCCGGCCAGTCGGCGTTTCCGCTGGCGCCCACGATCTTCAAGTTCCAGCAGCACGGCCAGTCCGGCACTTGGGTGAGCGAGCTCCTGCCGTGGACGGGGAAGATGGCGGACGACATCTGCGTCATCAAGTCGATGCACACCGATGCGATCAACCACGAGCCGGCAAACCAACTGGTTTACACCGGCTCAATGCAGGCGGGCAAAGCGTCGCTCGGATCATGGCTGTCCTATGGACTCGGCTCGATGAACGAGGAGCTGCCATCGTTCGTCGTGCTGCATGCCGAGCACTCGTCGCCGTTTTCAAACGTGCAGGCGATCTCCTCGCGTCTCTGGGGTTCCGGTTATCTGCCCGGCAAGTATGCCGGCGTCGCGCTGCGCTCGCTGGGAGATCCCGTGCTGTTCCTCGAAGACACTCCGGGCATCTCGCGCGAAACACGCCGCAACATGCTCGACGGCTTGAACGAACTGAACCGGCGCTCGTTCTCCGCCATCGGCGATCCGGAGATCGAGGTGCGCATGCAGCAGTATGAAATGGCCTTCCGCATGCAGGCGTCCGTGCCGGAGCTCACCGACCTCTCGGGCGAGAAGGAAGCGACCTATCAGCTTTATGGCGACGACAGCAGGAAGCGCGGCACCTTCGCCAGCTCGGCGCTGATGGCCCGCCGTCTGCTGGAGCGCGGCGTGCGTTTCGTGCAGATTTTCCACCGCGGCTGGGACCAGCACGGCAGCCTGCCGCGCGATCTCGCATCGCAGTGCAAGGATGTAGACCAGGGTTGCTACGGCCTCATCCAGGATCTCAAGAACCGCGGCATGCTGGAGGACACGCTCGTCATCTGGGGCGGCGAGTTCGGCCGCACGATCTATTGTCAGGGGAAACTCACCGAAAACGATTACGGCCGGGACCACCATCCGCGCTGCTTCACCATCTGGATGGCCGGCGGCGGCATCAAGGGCGGTCAGGTTTACGGTGAAACCGACGAGATGTCCTATAACATCGTCAAGGACCCCGTCCACATCCGCGACCTCCATGCGACGATGCTCCATTCGATGGGCCTCGAACACGAAAGGCTGAGTTACAAATTCCAAGGCCTCGACCAACGGCTGACGGGGGTGGAACCCGCCAGGGTCGTGAAGGAATGGTTTGCTTGAGAGATCGCCGTGGCGGCGGTTTTCAACCGCCAAGCCCATCCACTTTCAGAATCACCATCGCTTTTCGATTCCGTTGAATCGATCGGATTCGGGCATGGCGGTTGCAAACCGCCGACACCGTGAGGCGTGGTGAGACTCCTTTCGCCCACTTCTCCCAAAGACTAGCCCTCATAGTCGCGTCTTTTTTGCATCCGCGGCCAGCCTCAAGTTCTCAGGCTTCGTCCTACCTTTACCCTTGCCGCACCCCGCACGGGCGGATTGACTCACAGCGTCCGCTTCGGCGGATGGGGATGTGAGAGTCCTCCCACTAAGCGGTTGGCAATGACCGCAACATTGCCGCCAAACCGACCCAAAAGGCCGGGGAGGCGGCGGCGCATGTCCAGGTCGTCCTCCACGGGGGTCGGCTAAAGGCCGTTGCGGTCGACTTAGTGCGGCTCTCTCAACTCCCCGTCCACCGGAAAGGACGCATTCTTATGCCTCCTTCCGCCCGACACACGCCGGTTGTCGCACCGTATTCCGCGACATCGCCCCGCTCCGCCATGGAGCGGAGGCTCGCATTTGTGGCCGCATCTCAGCCGCCTGGGTGTGCCGTGCGCACTTTGAGTCGGATCGGAGAAGTTGCGGTAGTGCGACACCAATCGGCGATGGCGACGCGAAGGCCAGGTCCCATCCGGCACCAGCGGGCCTGTCTCCTTGCTCTTCCTAATGGCAACCCACTCCGCCCGTCCAAGCAGGCCATCGACCCTTTCTTCTCCGACGCCGGAGTCCTCGCCCTCGGTTTCAAGGCGCTGGATTCTTCGAGAATGGCTGCCCAAAATTGAATCCTTTGACTCGATGCCCCCTAAAAAAGAAACCACTCCCATAAAGAAAAAAATGCCCCCTTCCAAAAAGGCAGGCTCAAAGCAACTGGCAACAAAGCAGCATACGCTTCCCGCCTCAAAAGTTGGTAAACCATTTCGTCTGACATTCCGAGGCGATGCTCGCGATTTAAATAGTCTCTTTGATCCAGGGAATCATGAGGCTGGATTGTTGGCCCTCCCCGACAACTGCGTTGACCTTATTGTTACATCGCCTCCATATTGGAAGAAGCGGGACTATGGATTTGTGGATCAAATCGGCCAAGAGCCAACACCTGAAGAATATGTAGATCAGATAGTTTCTGCAATGACGGCCTGGCGAAGAGTTCTTCGTCCTTCAGCATCGGTTTTCATTAACATTGGCGATACTTACTGGAGAAAATGCCTACAAGG
>CANBTO010000346.1 GCA_947372405.1 Verrucomicrobiaceae bacterium | reverse complement strand
GGCACCGTTGCCTGAGGAGCGGAGCAGCACAGTGAGCTCTGTGGCGGCCTGGTTGTAAATCCGCCTTGCCTCCTCTCCGGACTGTGGGGAGCCTAACAGCTTCTCCGCCTTCGCGGCGGAGTCCAGATAGAGTGCTGCGCGTTGTTCCGGCCCGAGTTTGACGGATTCGGCTTGCTTGAGTGAGACCACCGCCGAGCGCTGTGGGCCATCCGCAGGTGGCAGACCGTTGGGAGCACACGAACTGATCGCCACAACGGCAAGCAGGGTGAGATGTGGGGATGAGTCGAGTCGCATGGGTTTTGGTTCGATAGGTTAGAACACGGATTTGATCATGCGTTCGAGCAGCACATCAAGCGGGATCATCGTGAAGACCAGCGGCACGAAGGGTATGAGGGTCGCCCAGACCAACTGAATGAAAAGGTCGCGGCTGAATGGCACCGCCCTCATGTCCTTGATGACGGAGTAGGCGTTGTCCAAGTCCGCGAGTGACTGGATGTCACCTGTTCCCAAGAGCGGAGTTTCGTCGTGGTCGCCGCCGCGCAGCCAGCGGCGGTCGAAGTCCCGGGCGTAGTCCGCGGCGAACGCGCCGTATTCCCTTTTGCCGCGGCGTTTCGCCAACAGGATCTGCGGGGCGAACACCGTCAGAGGCCCGAGCACGAGAAGCATGCCGAACGCGATGAGGGATAGGATTTCGATTTTGAAATCCGTGAGCGACGCACCCTGATAGAAAATCCGGCTTGCGACGAGGCCGGCGCACATCGAACTGAAGGAGGTCAGCAACGGAGCGAAAGCGTAGGCACTGCCAGCCAGGAACCCAAGGCCGCCGTTCCGGTCGGGATGAGTCGGGAGCAAGTCGAGTTCGATACGGGACACCCGCCAGAGGAAACGCGCCCAGATCACAAGCCGATAGATCCAGCGCAGCATCAGAAACTGCAGGATGGGATTGCTCACCCATGAAAACCAGATTCCCGGAAGGGTGAGGGTCGCCCCATCGCTGCTGGCCGTCGCGTACCAGGTGGATGCCTCCAGCGCCAGGATCCTGGTACGGATATAATAACCGAGTGGAAAAACGATCCCCAGGATCGCCAGCTCCGCCGGGACTGAGTTGCGCCAAGCCATGGAGCTGGTGATGGCCCGGCGGAATCGCTCCATCGACGTCTCGGGCACGAGATGGCGTTCCGTGAACTGCATCACGATGCCCCGCATCCGCTGGTGGACGAGCAGTTCGGCGAATATCATCAGCGGCACGGCGAGCAGGAAACGCGCGTGGGTTTCCACGTCGTGCAGGAAGGGCACGGCGATGCCGCCGAGCAAGGTGCCCTTGACTGCGCAAAGCAGGAACAGCGGCAGCCAGAGGATGCCGCAGATGACGAGCACGCGCTGTTTCACATGACTGGTGACGTCGTCATCGAGATGCGCCCTGCGGAAAAGCTGATAGAGCGGCCCGCCGAGGACCAGTGAGAAGTTCCGGGCCTCCGGCAGCGCGTCGCTGGCAAGCTCGTCGGGCAGGTGAGGCTGGATGACGTCCATGGCTGGAACTCTGCTGATCACCGACAGTCGCCGACCGCTGCTACTGCCGGTTCAATCCCCTTCGTCGTTCTTGTTCTTCTCCAGTTTTTCCCTTGCCGCGACGAGCTTGGCCATCTTGTCGGGAGTGACTTCGGGATACTTGAGGTCCATGCCCTGGATAGCCATCGTCACGATGTCCGCGACCAGAGCGCGGGCCACATATTTGCGGTCGGCGGGGATGACATGCCAGGGCGCGCGCTTGGTGCTGGTGGCGCTGATGGCGTCCTCGAAGGCTTTCTGATAGTCCTTCCAGTGTTCGCGCTCCGCCATGTCC
Source organism: Verrucomicrobiaceae bacterium (assembly GCA_947372405.1). Next base: position 3,997 of record CANBTO010000346.1, on the reverse strand, counting down.
GCCTCGGAAAACTTCCAATGCTTGTCGGGATTGGTGAGGCGTTCGAGGAAACGCCGCTTTTGTTCGCCTTTCGAAACATGAAGGAAGAATTTGAGAATCAGCGTGCCGTTGCGGGTCAGGTGTTTCTCGAAGTTGTTGATGTCCTCGTAGCGTTTCTCCCAGAAACGCTTGTCCGGCTTTTCGGGAGCGCCGGGCCCCAGCCATTCGGGGTGGACTTTGACGACGAGCACGTCCTCGTAATACGAGCGGTTGAAGATCCCGATGCGTCCGCGTTCGGGCAGGGACTTCATGTAACGCCAGAGGAAGTTGTGATCGAGTTCCTCGGCGGAGGGTTTCTTGAAACTGTAAACCTGGCAGCCCTGAGGATTCACGCCGGACATGACGTGGCGGATGGTGCCGTCCTTGCCGGCGGCGTCCATGGCCTGGAAGATGAGAAGGACCGAACGAGTGTCACTCGCGTATAGAAGGTCCTGCGCGGAATCCAGAAGCTTGCGGTTTTCCTCGAGGATTTCGGCGGCACGCTCCTTGATCACGTCCTTTCCGAGTTCCTTCGCGTTGTCGGTTTCCGTCCAGTCGGTGACGTATTCCTTGAGATTCACCTCGCTGCCGGGTTCGACGACGAATTGTTTGAGAAGTTTGGGGTTGATCATGGGATTTGGTGTCTGGGTTCAAAATCTAGCAAAAACTACCTGGGAGCACAGTGATGAAATCTGAAACGTGAATCAGGTGACAACGATCGCGCCGCCCATTCGCCAACTATCGGACCTTGGTCTTGTTTTCCTCCATTTGCACTGGTTTGAAAGGAATCTTTTCCGAAATGCCGGCGTGCCCGCCACGTCCGGGTCTCCGCGTATCACCAGTTGTTGGCAATACGGCCGGAGCGGGTTGGAGTTCCGCTCCGGAGATAGCTGTTTCTACTCTTCACGCCATCCATCCTCCGTGGGATGCCAGGTGCTGTCGGGGTTGAAGAGTTCCATCTTTTGGAAAGCCTCAAGAGTGCCCGTGCCGAGATCCTTTTCATAAACGATTCCGGTGTGGCTGACGATGAAGGTTTTCACACCGGAGACCCGATAGTCGGCGGGTGCGGCCGCAAGCGCGAAGCCGCCGATCATGGCTCCGTTGATGACAAAATCGAGCTTTCCGAGCGGCGCGGCCGGGCCCTGTCCCTTGAGCACTTTGAAATAATAACCGTGATAGGGTTGCGGCTTGTCCTTTTGGGTATAGCCCTGCTCGATTGCCTTTGCGATTTCCTCACCCACAGGGCCTTCCCATTTGCCTTCCGCGTTCTTCCACGCAAGGCCGTCCTGCTTGCCCGGCGTGCTGACGATGCGCTGGGCATACTGGTTGACGGCGGCTCCGTCGTGTTTATCGGCGGCATACTCATGCTGGGCTTCGACATAACCGCGGCAGATCGTGATGGCATCCAGTTCGTTGGCACCGATGCGGCGGTTCAGGATCTCCTGGCGGCCCGCCTTGGTGTCGAAGGACCATTTGCCGTCCTTTTTCACGATGGGAATCGGCAGGGGAAACGCGTCTTCACCGACGGTGAGGATGGCTTGACCCGGTTTCTTGGGATCGATTTCAATCGCCTGCTTTTCCTTGGCCTTGGCGGCAAAGTCGGCAGCCCGCTGCTTGTCCATGACGGGATCTTCGGATGCAACGATGTCCTCGCTCTCCGGTCCCAGGATTTCCTTCAATGCGGGCACCTCGAAGGCCGCCGCCGCCTGCACCAGGCTGTCGGCAGCCTGCTGCGCCGTATCAAATTGTTTCTGTGCCGGCTGCGCCGCCTTGGCAGCCTTGGGGGCGGCCTGAGAGGTGATGCAGAGAAGCCCGGAAACAAGGATCACAGGCAATGAATATTTGGAAGGTTTCATGATGATGGTTTGGTTTTGGTTAGATTGCTCCTGATCATTCGCGTGTGGGCCGTTACCGACGGCCTCTGCCTCCACCACCGCCGCGACTGCCACCGCCGCCCCTGCTGGCACCAGAGCTTCTCATGCTGCTGCTTCCTCTGGAGCTGCTGGCCCGTGCGGAGCTGCCGCTGGATCCACTTCCTCCGAAGGCGCTCCTGCTGGAGCTCGATGGGGATGACACACTCCGGCCACCGATGCTGCTGCTGCTCGAGCGGCTCGGTTGCGTGCTGGGGCGGGTTCCTCCGCCGCTCACGCCACCGACTCCACCGGGTTTGCTGACGCCACCTGCGCCACCAATGCCGCCCGCGCCGCCGGGTTTGCTGACACCGCTTGCGCCACCAATGCCGCCCGCGCCGCCGGGTTTACCTGCGCCGCCAACACCGCCGGGGCTCCCAACGCCTCCTGCGCCACCAGGTCTGCCTGCTCCACCCACTCCACCTGCACCGCCGACACCGCCGGGTTTGCCCACACCGCCTGCACCTCCAACACCGCCGGGTTTACCAACGCCTCCAGCCCCACCGACACCGCCAACGCCGCCGGGTCTTCCAGCCCCACCGACGCCACCGACGCCACCGGGTCTTCCAGCGCCGCCGACACCACCGACTCCTCCTGGCCGGGTGCCACCACCCACGCCACCAATGCCACCACGTCCATATGGAGCGCCGCCACGATGGGCAGGCTGGTGCGCCCATTTGCCGCCGTTGACATTGTTGATATTATTGACCTTGTTATAACTGTTATTGTAATTCACGTGTACGTCTCCGCCGTTACCCCAACCGCAATTATATCCCCAGCCCCCGCCCCAGGCGGCACCCAGAGCAATTCCCGCCCCGAAGGCCAAGGCTGTCCCCGGCAGATAGCCGGGATAGACATAGGATGGATAAGGATAAGCCGGTGCCCCATAGACCACCACGGGATCGTATGAGGGGACGTAAACCACCTGCGGGTCGGCTTGTTGGATCACGATCACCTTTTCGCCGCCTTCGACGGTCTGGGTTTCCACTTTTTGTTGGGTGTTGCTCACCAGGGTATTCGTTCCCTGGGCCTTCGCGCGCATGCGTTGCACCGCGGTCATGACATCCTCCGGCTGCGCCAAGAACGCGTTCCCCAGTTCCGTGGTCCACTGGATGTTGCCGGCCATGCGCTCGATCACATCCGGCACCGCAACCAGGGACTGGATGCTCGGATCCCACGGTTGTTTCTTCACGGCATCCGCCAGAGCCTGGCCCTTCAGACTCTTGTTCCTCCCCATCCATTGCTGGAGTTGGATGATTTCCAGCGGGTAGGTGGATGCCACCAGCGTCTGGCTCAGCAAGGGGTCGGGATAGAGGGCGATTGGCGCGACGAGGGAGTCCAATTGATCGTTCGGAAGTCTCCACGCCTCCTGGGGCCCTGAGTTTGTGGTAGAGGCGTCGCCTCCGTCTCCCAAGGCGGTCTGCCCCATCGATTCCAATGAGCATGGCACGAGTGAAGCCACCCACAGGATGGCGAGCGCGCCGCGGAATGGTTGACTTAAGAACTTGATTCGAAGGGCTCGAGGTTTCATGGCTGATGGAATGTTGCGGTTATCGACTGCTACCTATCGGTTGTCATGGATACCATCCACTGATTTCTCCAAGACGTCTATAGGCCTTTAGGGCATGAATGCTTGCTGTATGATGAAAATCCAAAAATCCGAAATGATGAAAAGGGAAGTTAGTTCAGGGCGACCGCGTCCATCATTCCTTCCCCGGGAATGAGTTTCAGAAAGTGGAGCGACCGCGGTGGTGGGTTGGTTTAACCCAAAACCAGGAATCGGACCACAACGGATTGTCGCCGCAACTTCGGATTCCGGGTTTAACTGATTTTGAATAACTTGGAAACAACGGCTTTCAGGAGAAGGCTGGATTAAAGCGTCGGATGGATGCGGGTGATCTTGCTGCCTTGCAGGCCGAGGCCGCCCATCAGGCCGCGCTGGTTGAAGAAGAACGCATACGTGCTTTTGTTGAGCGTGGCGGTGGTGAGGGAGGTGGCCATGCCTCCATCCACGACGACGAGGCTCGGGCTGCTCCCGACTTCCCAGCCATCGCTGCGGTTGAGGTTGT
>CANBTO010000345.1 GCA_947372405.1 Verrucomicrobiaceae bacterium | reverse complement strand
ATGGGATTTGTTCCCATGCCCTGAGATAAGTCGGAGCAATCGCCATTCATATACTTTGTATATTCGTCCTGATCTCCAGCCCGTAAAGAAATTTTTTGATTCAGAACCGTGACGTTTTGGGGCATAGTACGAAATCCTACGCGGTGCGGCGTCTGTCGCAACCCACAAAACATCATTCTTCCCAAATGAGGCCGAGGACGGCAATCCAATCGTTGAGACGGAAGAGCCAACTGAAGTCCACGACTGCGATTGCAGACGATTGGCTTGCCCTCCGGCGATTCCCGGACATGCTCGCGGCGTTGTGAATTCCATTCCGGTCGAGCCATCTTTGGAAATCTTCGCCGAGCTGGCGATGCGGGGCAATGTTGTGCCCGTTTACACCCAGCTTGCCGCCGATTTCGAGACCCCGTTGTCCGCTTACCTCAAGTTGCGGGATAATCGCCATTCGTTCCTTCTTGAGAGCGCGGAAAGCACGGAAAAAGGCGGGCGCTGGTCGATTGTAGGCAGCGGGCCACGGCTGGTTTTTGAAGCACGGGGAAAGGAAATTACGATCCGCGAGGGATCGAAGGTCCGGGCTTTCACGGCGGAAGACGACGTTTTGGCGGCCCTGGAACGGGAAATGAAGCCCTACCACCCGGTCACGCACGGGGCGCTGCCGCAGTTTTCCGGTGGGATGGTCGGCTACCTTTCGTATGACGCGGTGCGGCAGTTCGAGCCGACTCTCGGGGAGCCGCCGCCGGACGTGATCGGCATCCCGGATGCGATGTTCATGCTGGCGGACACGCTGCTCGTTTTCGATCATCGCTTGCGGCGTCTGCAAGTGATCGCCAATGCATTTCTCGATGAATTCGCCACCCACGAGGAAGCCTACGCCGCTGCCCGTGGCCGGATCGCTGCGATCGTGGAAATTCTCAACCGGCCGTTCCACGTTCCGGCTCTGAACGGACTTGCGAAGGTCATTCCCGCCGCCGCACGCAGCAATACGACGCAGGCGGAATACGAGGCCATCGTGCTGGCGGGCAAGGAATTCATCAAAGCGGGCGATATTTTCCAATTCGTGCCAAGCCAACGCTTTGAGGCGGATTTCGATCAGCCGCCGGTCGATCTCTATCGGGCGCTGCGCTTCGTGAATCCCTCGCCCTACATGTTCATTCTGGAACTGGGAGACTTCGCATTGGTGGGTAGCTCGCCGGAAGTCCATGTGCGTTCAATTCAGGGACGGATCGACATTCGCCCGATCGCTGGCACCCGTCCACGCGGAAAATCCCCGGCAGAAGACGATGCGCTGGCCGCTGACCTGCTGGCAGACCCCAAAGAATGCGCCGAGCATTTGATGTTGGTCGATCTCGCCCGCAACGATGTGGGGCGGATCGCGAAACATGGCAAGGTGAGCGTTGATGATTTCATGATCGTGGAGCGCTACAGCCATGTGATGCACATCGTCTCTAACGTCTCCGGTGAACTCGATCCCTTGCACACTGCGTATGATGTGCTGCGGGCGACGTTTCCAGCGGGCACTGTCAGCGGTGCGCCCAAGATCCGGGCGATGCAGATCATCAATTCATTAGAAAAAAACAAGCGCTGCGCCTATGCCGGAGCGGTCGGATATTTCGGCTTCGATGGCTCACATGATTCCTGCATCACCCTGCGGACTTGTTTGTTAAAAAATGGCAAAGCTTACGTCCAAGCAGGCGCGGGTGTGGTCGCGGATTCCGATCCCACATACGAGTATGTGGAAACTGTCAACAAGGCGAAGGCGCTGCTCAGTGCGATTGCATTGGCACGGACGCTTGGGGCTTGAAAACTCATAAAGAGAAATTGAACTACAGATGGACACGGATAGACACAGAGGGAAGAAAAGATAAAAGGTGAATACTTTTCTGAATCCAATCATCACAATTCTTATCTGTGTCCATCTGCGGTTGAAAAATTTTAAACTCTAATTTTCCCATGCTCCTCATTTTAGATAACTACGATTCATTCACCTATAACTTGGTTCAATACTTTGGCGAGCTTGGGGCAGAGATGAAAATTTTCCGCAACGACGTGCTTACGGTGGATGACGTGAAGGCAATGAATCCCGAGCGAATCTGCATTTCACCCGGTCCCTGCACGCCGACGGAAGCGGGGATTTCCTGTGAACTTATCGAAAAACTCGGTGCCACGATACCGATTCTCGGGGTTTGCCTCGGCCATCAATCGATTGGACAAGTCTATGGTGGCGATGTTGTTAGGGCCGACCGTTTGATGCACGGCAAGACCTCGCCGATTCATCATTCGGGAAAAAGCATATTTACGGGAATGCCAAGTCCCTTCGAGGCTACGCGCTATCATTCACTCATTGTGAAACGCGAAACTCTGCCCGCTTGTCTCGAAATCACGGCATGGACGACGGAAGGCGAAATCATGGGACTCCAGCACAAGGAATATCCAGTTCATGGCGTCCAGTTCCATCCTGAATCCATCCTCACCCAAGACGGGAAAAGGCTACTGGAGAATTTCCTCAAATTGTAAGGTGCGGATTGTATTTAACGACCTTGTAAGACGGTCACTCCTCGGCTTTGGAGTTTTTCTATAAAGTCAGCATCTGCGGCTTTGTCAGTGATGAGACAACTTAGGTATTCCACTTATGCGAAAAAGAATCCTGATTTTTGCCCAAGTTTTGAATGATCTGCTAGAAAAACCACATCTTCCGCATTGGCGATGACGCGTTCCTTGAAGGCTGCCTGCCGGGAATTGCTTTCGCTCACACCGCGATCCAAATGAAGACCGTTGCCCGAAAAAAACATGCGGTGGATGTTATAGCGTTGCAGCGATTTTTCTGCGGTCAGTCCAATGAATGAACGCGACTTGGAATCAAACAAACCACCCGTGCATATCAAATCAAGATGCGGTCGATCCGACAGGGCGTTGAACACATTAAGCGCGTTGGTTAGAATGGTCAGCGGCAAATCCGGCAGGAATTCAGTTAGGGTCAAGACCGTCGAACTCGCATCGAGGAAAATCGTATCATTTGCCTGAATCCGGCTTGCGGCGATTTTTGCAATGGCCAGCTTTTCTTCCCGGCGGATCGCCTGACGTTCGTTAAAGGGGAGTTCCTCGCGCGTCCGTTCTGGCCGGCTGGCCCCTCCGTGGATGCGGATCAGCTCGCCACGTTTTTCCAAGACCTCGAAATCCTTGCGCACCGTTTCATCCGTCACGCAGAGATCGGTAGCCGTTTCGATAGTCCGCAGTGTGCCCGCTTGGTTAAGCAGGTCTAAAATCCGGCGATGGCGATCAATGGCGAGCAAAATCCGTGTATTTCTGTGTTTCTTTGGGAAAGATTGGCTTTTGTGGTTGACTTGTCAATCAAATCCAGTAAAAACAAAGTCACCGATGGTTTTGCCACAGTCCCAAACCCCGCCGCGAGCAGTCGTTGAACACTTGGTTCGCGAGCAAGTTTACGCCCGCTTGGGCATTCCACTGCCGACCGCCGCGAAGGCTCCCAATGCCTTACTGGTCAATATTTCGGCGCGTCATTGCCACCTCACGCAAGAGGCTGTGGAGGCGCTTTTCGGCCCGGGCCACCAGCTCACGCCAATGAAGGGCCTCTATCAGGAAGGTCAATATGCAGCGAAGGAATTTATTACGCTGATCGGACCCCGCAGTCGGATCATTTCCAATTTACGCATTCTTGGCCCGTGTCGGAGTTTGAATCAAGTTGAGCTCGCATACACGGATGCGATCGCGCTCGGGTTCGATATTCCAGTCCGCATGTCTGGAGATATCGTGGGAACTCCCGGCTGCATGCTCATGGGGCCGCATGGTTATTTTCAACTCGACGAAGGAGTCATTCGCGCCCAACCGCACGCCCACATGAATCCGCAAGATGCTGCGTTTTATGGCGTTAAACACCTTGATGTCATGAAACTCAAAGTGCACGGCCCGCTCGGGATGACATTCGATAATCTGGTCGTGCGCGTCGATCCATCCTTCAAAAACGAAGTTCACATCGACACCGACGAAGGTAATGCCTGCGGTTTGAAGCCCGATACTTTCTGCGAACTGATCAAATAACTCTCAATCCACACCATCACCAATAATACTATGAGCACAGCACTCGGCATGATCGAAACCAAAGGCTACGTCGGCAGCGTCGAAGCCACCGACGCAATGGCGAAAGCCGCCAACGTCACCCTCGTGAAACAAATCCAAACCGGCGGGGGATTCCTCACCGTCCTCGTCACCGGTGACGTCGGCAGCGTGAAAGCCGCCGTCGATGCCGGAGCCGAAGCCGCTGGTCGCGTTGGCGAGCTTGTCTCGTCGCACGTCATCGCCCGCCCGCACAACGAGCTTCTCTCTCAGTTCGGCATCGCCTGAGTTACTCTCAACTTCCAATTTTCAACCATCAACTATCTTAAAATCATGGCCAAGCAAGCAATCGGCATCATCGAAACCAAAGGTTTCGTCGCCCTCATCGAAGCCTCGGACGCCGCCCTCAAGGCCGCTAATATCAAAATGACCGGCTGGGATAAAATCGGCTCCGGCCTCGTCACCGGATTCTTCACCGGCGATGTCGCCGCAGTGAAGGCCGGCCTCGACGCCGCCGCCGCAGCAGCCTCCAAGATCGGCACTGTTACTTCCGTCCAGATCATCCCACGTCCGCACGACGATTTGTCGAAGCTCGGAACTTGGATTGCCTGATCGATTTCAGCGTTTCAGATTCTCAGCATTTCAGCTTCTATCAAGATGCTCGTCCTTGTCGCCAACCTTGGCTCAACGTCATTCAAATACCGTCTCTTCCGCATGGATGAGAACGGTGGAAATGACGTTGCCAAGGGCGGCTACGAACGGGTGACGGACTATGCGGCGGTGATCGAGGATGCGCTTGCGACACTCCAGCGCGATGGCATCATCGGCAGTCCGGATGAGATTGACGCTGTCGGTTTCAAGACGGTTCTCGGCAAGGATCTCAGCGGCTGCGTGATCGCGGATCAGAAAGTGATCGATGCCCTCGAAGGCTTCACCGCCGTTGCTCCGGCGCACAATCCGCCGTATGCGGCCGGCATCCGGCAGTTTGAGAAATCACTGCCCAAGGCACGCCTCGTCGCACTGTTTGAAACTGCATTTTATCAATGGATCTCCGCCGCTTCAGCTCACTATGCGATTCCCCGCGCCTGGCGTGATATTGGCATCCGCCGCTATGGGTTCCATGGCGCGAGCCACAAGTTCATTGCTGAGCGCTCCGCCGAACTTTGTGATAGGACCGACGTTGCTGAAATCGCGCGTCGTCTCTATCTCGACGGCCCACAACCTGTTAGCGGGCAGCCGCTGCGGGTCGTTTCCTGCCATCTCGGCGGTTCCAGTTCGGTGACCGGCATTCTCAACGGGGTCGCTATCGGCATCAGCATGGGCTTTTCCCCGCAGAGCGGTCTGCCGCAGAACAACCGCGTGGGTGATCTCGATTCTGGAGCGCTGCCTTATGCAATGCGCACGCTCGGCATCTCACTTGATGAAGCGGAACGCCAGCTCACCAAAGAATCCGGGCTGCTAGGCTTGTCTGGAGTCTCTAACGACATCCGCGACATCAATGCTGCTGCCGCGCAAGGCAATGCCGACGCCCAGCTCGCTATCGACGCGCTCGTCCACTCGATCCGCCACTGGATCGGTGCCTTCAACTTCGAACTCGGCGGCCTCGATGCCCTCGTATTCACCGCCGGCATTGGCGAAAACGGCAGTGACCTGCGTGCTGCCGTTTGCAAAAATCTCGAAGGCTTCGGCATCCTGCTCGATCCCGACAAGAACAGCGCCTGCCGCGCGAGCGAGGCCATTATCAGCGACGATGATTCACTCGTAAAAATCATGGTCATTCCCGCCAACGAGGAAC
>CANBTO010000344.1 GCA_947372405.1 Verrucomicrobiaceae bacterium | reverse complement strand
GTCCATCATCCATGCGGGCGTAAACGGAGGCTCCGTATTTGGTGAGGGAGTCGATCACTTCCGTCCGCCCAAGCAGCGATGCCAGCAGGATCGCCTCGTCCAGATTTTCCCGGTTGGAGGGGGCAAGCTCCGGAATGGCGGCGGATTTTCCCTCGCGCACGGCCAGCATCAGCGGGGTGAAGCCCTCCTTGTCCTTTGCGCGCGGGTCGGCTCCCTGGCGGATCAGCCAGCGTTCCATGACCGTCTGGTTTCCTAGCACGGCGGACATCAGCGGAGTACGGTCCAGTCCTCCCTTCACGTCCACGGGCACCTTGTGATTGAGCAGGAAATCCGCGGCATTTTTCGCGCCGACGTTGGCTGCGGCATGCAGCGCGGAATCCCCCGTCTCGTCCCGGGTGTCTGCGGAGAATCCGGACGCGAGGAATCTTTTCAAGGCGGAGACATCGTCGCTACGGCTGGCGCGGAACCAATCCTTCGCCGTCAACTGGTAGCCTGCCTCGCCGAGGTCCGACTTCACCGCCTCTACGGGTTTGCGGCAGGAGGAGAGCGTTGCGATGGTCGTCAGCATCCCACCCCAACAGATCCTTCGAAGTCCGCGCATGGTTTGACGCTAGCCAAACCATGCCGCGTGTTCAATCCCCAATCACCCCGGGAACCCGTTCGGCAACGGCGGCAAGGTTTTTCCCGTTCGTTTCCGATTGTCTTTGCCTTTGCTGGCATTTTTTGTCATTCCCGCCGCAAGAGATCGTTAACTTTTCCGTATCATCGCGCGAGTGAGCGACCTCTTGGCCTCCTAGCATGTTCGCGGAACAAAAACAGCTCATTCGTCTCACCTGGAAGCGTTTCCGTGGCGTCATCCGGATGCTCGTGAAGTCGGAGCAAGGCCCCAAGGCCTTGATGTTCGCCGCGACGCTGGTGGTCATGATGATCGCAATCAACGGGCTGAACGTCCTCAACAGCTACGTTGGCAGGAATTTCATGTCCGCGATCGAGAAGAAGAAACTTTCGGTCTTCGAGAAACAAGGGCTGCTGTATGCGCTGGTGTTCATCGCCTCAACGGTGGTGCTGGTGCTCTACCGCTTCACCGAGGAGCGACTCGGCATTCTTTGGCGCGAACAGCTCACCTGGCGGCTTACCGAGGCCTATCTCAGCGAGCGCACATATTACCGGTTGGATTCCGCCACCGGCGTGGCCAATCCAGACCAGCGCATCACCGAGGACGTCCGGGCCTTCACCACCACCACCCTTTCCTTCGTCCTGCTGATCATCAACGGCACCCTGACCGCGATCTCGTTCTCCGGTGTCCTGTGGAGCATCAGTCCTTTCCTTTTTGCCGTGGCGGTGACCTACGCCATCTGCGGATCGGCCATGACGATTCTGTTAGGAAAGCCGCTGATCCGCCTGAACTACAACCAGCTCGACATGGAGGCGAACTTCCGCGCCGACCTGATCCACGTGCGGGAAAACTCCGAGTCCATCGCGCTGGCCCATCGCGAGGGACGTTTCAAGGTGCGCCTGAAAACCCGTCTTGACGCCCTGACCATCAACTTCCGGCGGCTCATCCGCATCAACCGCAACCTCGGTTTCTTCACCAACGGCTACAACTACTTCATCCAGATCATCCCCGCGCTGATCATCGCCCCGAAATTCATCCATGGAGAGATGGATTTCGGCGTAATCACCCAGTCCACCATGGCATTCGCCACCCTGTTGGGAGCCTTCTCCCTGATCGTGACCCAGTTCCAGTCGATCTCCGCCTTCACCGCCGTCACCGCGCGGCTGCACCTTCTCAACGAGGCGATCGAAAAGGCGCATCAGACCACTCCCTGCACGATCCAGATGGAGGAAAGCCCGGAGCGCGTGGTTTACGAAAACGTCACCCTGCAGGCCGCTGATGATTCCCGGATGCTGGTCTCGGACCTCAATCTCGAGATCCAGCGCGGCACCCGCTGGCTTTTCACCGGTGCGGACGACGCGCCCAAAGTCGCACTCTTCCGCGCCACCGCCGGCGTCTGGGATTGTGGCGGCGGCAAGATCATCCGTCCGGGGCTGGAGGACATCCTTTTCCTCCCTGAGCGGCCCTACCTGCCTCCCGGCACTCTTCGCGACGTGCTTTTGCGCACCGGCATGGAGTGCGTGACCAAGGATCCCGAAATCAATGTGGTTCTCCGCAAGCTCGGCCTTGACGAGGCGGTCCAGCGCGCAGGTGGACTCGGCGCGGAAAAGGATTGGGACGATGTCTTTTCCATCGGCGAGCAGCACATGCTCTCCATCGCCCGCATTTTCCTCGCAAAGCCAGCGTTCGTCTTCCTGGACCGCCCCGGCAGCTCGCTGCCGAAATCCCAGATCTCGACCATCCTCGACATGCTCAGCGCGCAGGGCATCGGCGTGGTCATTCTCTCCAAAAACGGCGAGGCGCGTCTCCATTACGACTCCTGCCTCGAAATCAAGGCTGACGGCCAATGGGAGATCCGCCACGAGGCCGTTACCGACGCTCAGGGCGACCTGCGCGATCTAAGTTGCTAAAACCCGGCCTCCGCGCCGCCGAAAACCCCCACAGAAAACCGTGACCTGAGCCACAAAAGCGGTTCGGGGAAGGAACACTGCGCGCCACTGAGTATTCTGAAAAAGAAGCGAAAATCAGTCCGTTGAACTGCGTTGCACACTTCAGTCTGCTGCAGGTGCCTGTATTCCAAACAGACGATTTACCATCATGAAAACGCCAACCTCGTCCGCCGCCGTTTTCCCGCTCCGCATCGCAAGCCCGTCGGGCCTCTCCTTCGAGATCAACTCGAACGGTTCGATCCGCCGCATCGACCACGGAGACATCATGATCAACCTGTTCCTCGGAAACGAGGTGGAGGGCGGACCGACGAACCTCTACCTGCGCCGCCTCGGACCCGTGGTGGAAACGATCCCTCTGTTAGGTCCTGGTGGGTTGCCCTCGTTCGAGGCCGGGGGGTGCGGCATGACGGCCTGCGGTGACTGGTCGGGTCTCGTTTGCCGGGTGAGTCTTGTCCTTTCCGAAACCGCGCCCGCTTGGTTCTGGCACGTCGAGATCGAGAACACAGGCAGCGAGGCCGCCACCTGCGACCTCATCCTCACCCAGGACATCGCGCTCGCCCACTACGGAGCCATCCGGCTAAACGAATATTACGTGAGCCAATACGTGGACCACACGCCGCTCGCACACGAGCTGCATGGCACCGCGGTCGCGTCGCGGCAGAACCAGTCGATGGGGGGGCGCTGCCCGTGGATCGTCACCGGCTCCCTTGCCCGTGGTGTTTCCCATGCCACGGACGCGCTCCAGTTCCACGGACTCGCCACGCGTGCCGGAGGAAGTCCGATGGCTCTAACAACCGGATTGCCGGGCAGGCGCCTGCAGCACGAACACTCGATGGCGTGTGTTCAGGACGAGCCCTTCGTGCTTGAGCCGGGAGCCGTGATGCGGCGCGGTTTCTTCGCCTGGTATGAGGCGGATAAACCGTCTGCCACATCCGCAGAGGACGTGCGTTTCATTGATCTGGCACTGGCGCTGCCGGAGGCCGCCGCGCCTCAAGCGCCGTCCATGTCCATCGGCTCGCTTCCAGCTGCGAGCCTTTTCACCAGCGCGCCGCTGCTGGATGCCGTGGACCTCGTGGATGTGGAAATCGCCGCGGTTTTCGGAGGTGAGCCGTGCCATGTTGAACGTGATGGCGGGCGCGTGCTCTCGTTTTTCTGCGGTGACCGCAAGCACGTGGTCCTAAGGCCCAAGGAGCTGGCGGTGCTGCGCCCCCACGGGCACCTGCTGCGCACCGGGGGATCGCTGGTGCCGGATGAGTCCGCCCTGACATCCACCGCCTGGATGGCAGGCGTCTTCCACTCGATGGTCACGCAGGGCCACGTCAGCATCAACCGCTTCCTTTCCACCTGCCACACCTACCTCGGGCTGTTCCGCAGCCACGGACAGCGGGTTTTCGTCGAGGTCGAAGGCCACTGGCACCTGCTGGGCCTGCCATCGGCCTTCGAGATGGCACCGGATTCCTGCCGCTGGATCTACAAGCACCACGGCGGTTTGTTGGAAGTGGTTTCCACCGCGCCGGATGACCGGCACGCGCTCGGTTTGTCCATCAACGTGCTGGACGGCCCTCCCACAAGATTCCTGATCTCGCACCACGTCGCGCTGAACGGTGACGACGGCAGCGGCTCGGTGCCGCTCCGCCATCAGGACCTCGGAAACGGGGTGTTTGTCAGCGCCATTCCGGACAGCGACGTGGGCCGGCGTTTTCCTGAAGGCGGATTCCTTGTCACGCCATCTGCCGGGACCGTGCTTGAACTCGTTGGAGACGACGAAATGCTTTTCGAGGACGGCTTTTCACGCAATCAGCCCTTCCTCTGCGTGGTGACCGCGCCGTCTCTAACAGCAGGTCTTTCGATCGAAGGCCGCCTGGTGGAAACCCAAGTCTCACAGTTGCCGGATTTCTGGAATGCCATCGGCGCGGGATTGCGGATCGACGCGCCTGTTGAAGGAGCGCTGGCTCCGGCGGCAGGCCGCGTGGCCGGAATTTTTCCCTGGTTCATCCACAACGCGCTGGTTCATTACCTCTCGCCGCGCGGACTGGAACAATACTCCGGCGGCGGTTGGGGAACGCGCGACGTATGCCAAGGGCCGGTGGAACTGCTGCTCGCCCTCGGCCGCTTCGAGTCGATCCGCGACCTGCTGTGCCGCGTCTTCCGCCAGCAGGACACCGATGGCGACTGGCCGCAGTGGTTCATGTTCTTCGACCGTGAGCGCAACATCCGTCCCGGTGATTCGCATGGCGACATCGTCTATTGGCCGGTGCTCGCCCTTGCCCAGTATCTTTCAGCCACGGGTGACATGGCCCTGCTCGACGAAACGCTGCCGTTTTTCCATCCCGATGGAGACGACCATGCGGAGAAGGCAACGATCTGGCAGCACGTCGAACGCGCGGTGGACCTGATGCTGCGCCGCGTCATCTCCGGCACCAGCCTCGCCGCATACGGCCATGGCGATTGGAACGATTCCCTCCAGCCTGCCAAACCGGACATGCGCGAGCGCCTCTGCAGTTCGTGGACGGTGACGCTCAACCACCAGACCTTCACCGCGCTGGCCGCCGCCTTCCGCCGCCACGGCGATGAGCAGCGCGCCACAACCTACGACGCCATGGCCGCCAACATCCTCGACGAGTTCCAGCGCCTCCTCGTAGTGGATGATGTCGTGGCCGGCCTCGTTTATTTCCATGAAGGTGGTAGGACCGACCACCTGCTCCATCCGCGCGACACCTCCACCGGTCTTTCGTACAGCGTGCTGCCGATGATCCACGCGATCATCAACGACATGTTCACGCCGCGGCAGGCGGAGCATCATCTCGCGCTGATCCGTGAACATCTTTCAGGTCCGGACGGAGCGCATCTTTTCGACCGGCCCATCGCTTACCATGGCGGCCCGCAGACATTCTTCCAACGCGCCGAAAGCGCCAGTTACTTCGGGCGCGAGATCGGCATCATGTACACCCACGCCCACCTGCGTTACTGCGAGGCGCTCGCGCGCTTCGGGAATGCGGACGGCTTCTTTTACGCGCTTTGCCAGATCAACCCGATCGCCATCCGCGAACTCGTGGCTCCCGCGGCCATGCGCCAGGCGAACTGTTACTACTCCAGCTCCGACCCCGCCTTCGCGGACCGCTACGAGGCCTATGAGGATTATGAAAAGGTGAAACGCGGCGAGGTCGCTCTTGAAGGCGGTTGGTGCGTCTATTCCAGCGGCGCGGGCATCGCCGTGCGCCTGATCATGCAGTGCTTCCTCGGACTGCGGCAGGAGAAGTCGTTCCTCGTTGTGGATCCCGTGATTCCCGCCGCGCTGGACGGCATGACGGC
>CANBTO010000343.1 GCA_947372405.1 Verrucomicrobiaceae bacterium | reverse complement strand
CTGCGAATATGGACTGGTCAAAGGGACGCGGCTATCCTTTTGGCGCGGTCATCGTCAACAACACACCCGAGCGCTTTCGCGACGCTTTACTCAAAGCGAAAGAACTCACACTCAAACGTCCACCGATCCAACGAATTATTACCATCAATTCGTGGAATGAATGGGGCGAGGGGAGTTACCTCGAACCCGATACCGTCCACAAAATGGGCTATCTTGAAGCAATCAAATCAGTCTTTAAGAAGAAAGATTAAGGACCTCCTGATGAATTAACCCTACGCATGAAATGTATCCCTGATTCACCGAAGCATTTTATTAGATCATTTCGATATGATGACCGCCCTGAAACGCATGCTCATGAAATGTGAGGGTGATAAAATCGTGCTTCTCCCGGCTTGGCCGTAGGATTGGAGCGTGACGTTTAAGTTGCACGCGTCAAAATCAACAGCGGTCGAGTGTGAATTTCGCGACGGAAAGCTCGTAAAGCTCAATGTGAAACCGGAATCCCGCCTTGGAAACATAATCTTGCCTGATTGACTGAAGTAAAATCCTGTATTTGGATTCGCCTTTAAACCGATCACATCGTCAAACTGAACCATCCACATCAACCCAGCTCCAGAAAGCCGTTTTCGGAAGTATATTTATATCACCTATTCTTCTTTATGCACGCACTCCACTTAACTATTTTCCGCTCCCTGGGGCTCTGCACCCTCCTCGCAACCGCTGCGGCGATGCCACCAAGTCTGGACCCTCTCGGACCCATTCACGCTCCGGGCATCACCCCCGTTTTTGTCGAGAGCGGTGTTCATGCGGCGAGTCCCGCCTTCCGCGTCGTGCCTGCGCCGGAATTCACCGCCGATTGGATCTGGGTGGATGTGGGCGGCAGGAAATTGACAGCCGCCCAATTCCGCAAGGAGATCGAACTGCAAGACGTCCCGAAATCGTTGGCCGCATGGGTGAGTGCTGATCGCCACTATCGACTCTACGTGAATGGACACTTGGTCGCCCGTGGTCCGGCCGATCCCGGTGAAGATTATCCGGGCGGGAAAAGTAAAGGGGATACTGGTCTAACATTCGCCGATCAGGTGGACCTCGCGCCTTTTCTTCAAGTCGGCAAAAACGTCATCGCTGCGGAGGTCTTTGAGCAGCGGATCAGCGCATGGTATGGTTCGAGTGGACACCCCGGCTTTTTCTTCCAGAGCGCACTTGTCCATTCCGACAACACCTGGCACGGCGCGGCCGCCGAGTGTTGGAGTGGAGACAAATTTGAGGCCGCCAAGGAGCCCGCTGGCTGGCGACTCCCCGGCTTCGTGGAATCCGCGTGGAAACCTTGCATCGCCGCCGGCAAGCATTGGCCAAAGGTTCTCGCCAGCGTCCTGCCCAACCAGCTTGAAGCGGTTTACCCAATCGCCAAGGTCGTGCGCGTGACCGGCGGAGTCACCGTTTCCGATCCGCCGTTCGCTCCCGGCAAAGGCATCAAGGTCACGGGCAATGGCTCGTTTGCAGTCCTCTATGACCGCGTCCAAGCCGGCTACGTAGGGCTCCGCGTCAAGGGCGGCAACGGCGCGTCCATCCTCGTGGAGATGCATGAAGCAAACGCCCCAGGAGCCAAACGTAAATTCACTCTGGTGACCGGCGAAGGTACGCAGTATTTAGAAACCCCATTTTACGGTTCCTACATCGTGCTCAACGTGACGGTCAATAACGTCAAGACGCCATTTGAAATCGAGGAAGTTAGATCCATTCACACTTCCCTGCCGGTGACCTACCGGGGCGAGTTCGCCTGTAGCGACGAGTCCCTGAATCAGCTATGGAAAGCCTGCCGCTGGCAGACTCAAATCTGCATGCAGGACCGTTACCTGGATTCACCTGACCATCAGGAGCCCATTTGCGATCCGGGTGATTACCTCATCGAATCCGAGATCAACTACTACTCTTTCGGGGCGCCCTGGCTGACCGAACAGGATGCCCGAAAATTCGGCGCGCTGTTGGAAAAGAACCATTATATCAACTTCCACACCAGCTACTCCCTGCTCTGGTTGCAAATGGTGATGGACTCCTACCGCTATACCGGCAATCAGGCGCTCCTGCGCGAGCTTGCGCCTCAAGCCCACGGCCTGCTCGACAAGTTTGCCACCTGGATCGGCAAAAACGGACTGATCTCGCAGGCCCCCGATTACATGTTCATGGATTGGGTCACCATCAACAAGATTGCCTGCCATCATCCACCGGCGGTGATGGGGCAGGCTTACATGACAGCATTTTACTACCGCGCCCTGGCCGACGGCATCACGCTCGCCAACCTCATGGGTGACAGTGCGCGCGTCGCAAAATACCAGCAATTGCGCACCGAAATCAAAACCGCATTCGAGCGCGAACTCTGGAACGATAAGGAAGGTCTCTACCGCGACGGCAAGCCCTTTCAGACCAGCGTCCCGCCCAGCAAATGGCTGCCAGCGGACACGGAAATGGAGACCTTCAGCGGGCAGGCCAATACGCTGGCCGTGTTGTATGATCTTGTTCCTAACAAGGATCGTGCCCAAGGCATCATGACCAAAGTCATGGCAACAGCCCCCGAACCCAATATCCAGCCATATTTCATGCACTTCGTCTTCAGTGCGCTGGATCATTGCGGGCTGTTCGAAGCCCATGCTCAAAAACAAATGGCCCGCTGGAAGATCAACCCGGAGACCAAAAGCTTCCATGAGATGTGGGGAAAAGGCGACCTCAGTCATGGCTGGGGTGCCACTCCATTGATTCAGATGTCCGCACGAATCCTTGGCATCACCCCGCAAGCGCCGGGATTTGAAGTCATTTCCATCCGCCCGACACTCGCTGATCTAACATGGGCCAAGGGCTCCGTCCCGACCCCGCATGGGCCAGTGGACGTCTCATGGAAACTGACAGGCAGCTCACTGCAACTGGAAGTGTCTGTTCCCACTGGCAGCCACGCCGAGGTGACTCTCCCGGTACACCGTTTCAAAAGCCCAACCGCAACCTGCGACGGAAAAGCCGTGCCGACTGACAAACCGGTGCAGTTGGGCGCAGGGGCCCATCGCTTTGAACTCAAAGGCAGCGAGCTCATCCCGATGAAACCTTGAAGCGAGTGTATTTTCATTCCATGTTAGGCGAAGAAGAAAGACTTCGCATGACGCGAGTTCATCCATGCACTTGTCTCCAGCCGGCAGTTTCAATGCAAATAATAATTCAACTCGCTCACCGTATCAGGTGAAACTATTTTTCAGGTATTATGTCATGATGGCGACGGTCATGCTCACAGCGCCGCTTTGTGCAATGGGTGGCGAAAATGAAGTAAGGCCGCCACTTCTCCTAGCAAACTACTATACATGGTATCATACCGGAGATCATACGAATGAACCATGGTCGCATTGGACATACGATTCGTCGAAAACCAACGCCCAGGCGTTGGCGCAACAACGAGAAGGACAACCGCCTCCGGCTTCATCTGCCTATCCTCTTGCTGGATTCTATGATAGTGCGAATTCCGAGATTGCCGGGTGGCATGTGCAACTTGCCCAATCCTGTGGGATCGACGCATTCCTCGTGGATTGGTGGGAAAGCCACAAGGGACTGGATCAGGCGATTGAAAGCGGCATCCTGAAAGCCGTGGAAAAATATCATTTCAAGTTCGCGATTCTCGACGAGAGAGCACAATTCCACAGTGACTTTGCCTGGTATCGCGAGGCTGTCGCGAAAGCACTGGAGAAATACATGAGAAGTCCGGCCTATTTGCGGATCGACGGACGCCCGGTTTGGTATCTTTACCAAATCGCCAGTGATCCGGGACTAACACCGGCAAAGTTTCTCGAATTGAAAGCCTATGTGGAAAATCGTATCGGACGGGTTTACTGGATCGTTGATAAAATCGCTCACGATCACACTGCCAGAGACGGCGGGGATTTGGGGCACGCAAAAACGATTCCACCAGAGTGGCTTGAAACTGCAGGTATCGATGCGTTCGGATTCTACAGCACATTCAGCAATTTCAGGGAGCACACTTACGAAGGGCTTCTCCCTACCTATCGTCATCTGACGCAGTTGGCTCACGGCTCCGGCAAGAAGATGCTGCTTCCGGTCCACCCGGGTCATGACAACTCGAATTTCCGAGACGACCCCTACGTCATGCCCAGGCGCGATGGTCAAACCTTGCGTGACTACCTCCGCGCAGCCACGGACACCAAAGCGGATATGGTCATGATCACAAGTTGGAACGAGTGGCCAGAAACCACGGTGATCGAACCTTCGACTACATGGAGTGATCCATATATGTATTTGAGGGTCATCGCCGAGTGGCGGGGAAAGAAATTTGAAATTCCGCCCACTCGCGTCGTCCCTGAAAAGTCAAAATAAACAACAAAGCGACTTTACATAGTTTCTATATCACTATCATCAACATACTTTGCCTCATCATGCGTCAAACTATCATTACTTTCATTTATTCAATTCTCATTTCCAGCCCATCATTCGCGGCTGAACTTTCTGTGCCGGACAATGTTGTCTTCGATAAAGCCGTCGAATATTCCAATTCCGGCAACCAGCATCTTCATGTCGATTTTGAGATTCCAAAAGTAGTTCCTGTCCCATTCCCGGGAGCAGCATTTCCCAGGCCGACACCTAAGCCGTAGGGAGAAGGTTTCAGTAAATTTACACATTAAACCAACCAATACCCATGGAATTCCTTTGTCCAAGCTGCCAGATGCAACTGAAGTCCGAACCCGATCAGGCGGGACAGCTTGTCCGTTGCCCCGGCTGCAACTCCCGCCTTCAGATCCCTGCCGATCCCGCCAACATGCCGTCGTCCTTGACCAAGCGTGGTGCAGCCCATTCCGCGACTGGCCGCTACGGTTGGAAGGAAACGGACCCGACCAACCCGGACATGTTCGTTAGTCTGGGAATTGGCGTCGCCCTGCTGGCGTTGTGGTTCCTGTTCCTGTTGCCCTTTAATCCTGCTGCCGGCAAATCGAACGCCACCTACACGACGATGGAGTTCGTGGCGTCGCTGTTCTTCAAGCACTTCCTCGTCAGCGTCCTCAACACGCTGTTCTTCTGCTGGTCCATTGCCATCCTCTTCCTCAAGTTCCAGAAACTCCGTCACCAGAAGGCCGCGCTGTTGCTCGACGTGCTGCCGATGCGCATCGGCAAGGAGATCAATGCCGGAAATGTCGCACAGTTCATTGACCATGTTTACAAGCTGCCACGCAAGCTGAGGGACAGCCTGATGGTGAACCGGATTCGTAAGGCGCTCGAGCTTTTCGAGATCCGCCAGTCGGCCTCCGATGTCCGTGAAATGATGGCAAGCCAGTCGGATATCGACAGCGCCCGCATCGGCGGCAGTTACACCCTGACCCGCGCATTCCTCTGGGCGATCCCGCTGCTCGGCTTTATCGGCACCGTGATCGGGCTTTCCCAAGCCATCGGCGGGATGAATTTCGCCAACATCGAAGACGTGGGGAAAATCGTATCTTCGATCAACAATGTCACCAGCGGTCTGGGAACGGCCTTTGATGCGACACTGCTCGGCCTGGTGCTGGCGATGACGCTGAATTTCCCGCTCAACTCGCTCTCGAAACAGGAGGATGACAATCTCAACGCCATCGACGCCTTCTGCAACGAAGTGCTCCTGCCGAGGCTCAATGACGGTGTCGGAGCCGGCAATGGCGACGCGGCGGCGATCGCCGACACCGTCGTCAGGCAACTGGCCAACGCCCATCAGGATCTTCTAGCGGATCTTAATGTGCTTTCCTCGCGGATGGTCGATTACGCCACCAGCCTCGACGAGAAAATGGCAGCCTTTCAAAACACCGTGACCGAGGAATTTGTCACCAAGACTTCGGCGATGCGGGAGGAGTCCGACAAGGCACTCAAGGAGTCGATGGAA
>CANBTO010000342.1 GCA_947372405.1 Verrucomicrobiaceae bacterium | reverse complement strand
ACGACGCACTTGGAATGGCAACCATCGGCCTCGCCCAAGGCACCAACGCGTCCAAGGAAATCGTCGTCTTCACCGACTCGCAGCGCTCCGGCTGGCGCTTTGAAAATCCCGCCGCATGGGACGGTCTTGAGAGCGCGTGGAAGGCCATGCCCGCGAAGCCGAAACTGCTGCTGCGGGACTTCGGCTCGCCTGACAATTACCGCAATCTCGCCATCTCCGCCCTCGAACTTTCACGTCCGCTCGTCGGCACGGATCGCGAACTGGTGATGCGCGTGACCGTGGAAAACACCGGCACTCAGGCCCTCACGCCCGGCCCGGTGGTGATGGAAATCGAAGGTAAAAAAATCGGCGAGTCCCCGGTCGGCTTGCTCGTTCCGGGGCAACAGGCAAGCGTCGAGTTCCGCCACCATTTCACCCATCCCGGCCCCCGCGTCATCGCCGCGCGGATCGACTCCAAGGACGATCTAACAAGCGACAACCATCTCGAACGCGTGGTCATGGTCCGGGGCAATCTGCCGGTCCTGTTAGTCGATGGCAATTCCGCTGGTTCGTTCTTCGAGCGCGCCGCCGGTTATTCCGCCCTCGCCCTCGCGCCCTCGTCCGCGCTGATCGGTGGCAAACCTGCAGGCGAGCGATTTCTGATGGACCCGCACGTCGTCCCCGCCCCGGCGCTGCGGGAGGAGGATCTCGACGGCGCGGCGGTGATCGTACTAGCGGATGTGACTCGGCTGCCGGAAAAAATCGCAACGAAACTGGCCGGCCGCATCGCGGAGGGCGCGGGACTGTTAGTGATCGCCGGGCCACGCGCCGAGGCCGCATTTTACAACGCTTGGGAGGGTGTCGATGGTGACCTGTTGCCCCTGCCGCTCGGCGCAGAAGCCACCGATGTCGCGGGGATTTCGCCAGCGGCGTCCACCTTCGTTCACGAGTCGCTGCATCTGTTCGCAAAGAACGGGGACTTGGAGGGTGCGCGGGTGAAACGCTGGCGGAAAACCGGAAATCCCGTGGCCGGTGGCGTGCAGGCGGCGGCATTTTCTAACGGCGATGCCTTCCTCGCGACTCGCAACTACGGCAACGGTCGTACCATTCTCGCCACCTGCGCCTTCGATGCCCGTTCGGGAAATTTGCCCGCCCGCCGCAGCTTCGTCCCGCTTGTCCACGAACTGGTCACCTGGCTCGCCAGCGGTGGGGTGGAATTGAATGTCGATTCCGCATGGAGTCCGGCCTTCGCCCTGGATTCAAGCAACGGCGGCCTTTCTGCGAAATATTTCCACACCAAGGACCGCAAGGAAAAGCCGTTGTTAGAGCGGGTTGACCCAGCCATCGATTTCATTTGGACCAACGACAAGCCCGCGCCCAAAGTCCCGCGCGATGGGTTTTCTGTGCGCTGGCTTGGCAGTCTGGTCGCACCGGTGAGTGGGGAGTATTTGCTGGAAGCCGAGGTGGACGATCGGGTGATTGTTAATATCGGCAATGGCAACTCGATGCAGGCGCAGACCGGCTCGCCCGCGCTCGGTCGTGTCACCTTGGAAGCCGGGAAACCTCAGCCGCTGGAGGTCAACTACGAGCAGGATGGCGGGGAGGCTTTCGTGCGCCTGTTCTGGACGCCGCCCGGCGAGAAACGGCAGATCATTCCGTCGTCGGCGCTTATCCCCGTTAGGGCGACGGATGAGGTCGGCATGAAAACGGTGGACCCGCGCGGTTTGGCAAGGCAGGCATGGATTCGCGCGGGCCGCCGGGGCCGGGAATTGGCGATCGACGGCCCGGCCCTGCCCGGAGTCTATCAAGTTTCAACCGGCAACTCGTTGGATGGAATCATCCCCGGCATTGAAAACGGCACGCTGCCCTTGGCCGTCAACCGCGACGTAGGAGAGAGCCGCTTCGAGCGCATGACGGCGGACGATATCGCGCTGGTCCGTCATCGCATCGACCTGCTGCAACCGCATTCCGTGGCGGACATCATCGGCGTCATGCAGGGCCGGGGTTTCGGGCGGGAAATCTGGCGTCTGTTGGCGGTGGCGGCGTTCATTTTATTGTTATTGGAATGCCTCCTCGCCCGCTGGGTCTCACGCTCACGCCGGACCGCAGAGGACGTGCGGGTCGAGTTCGGTGAAGCCACAGTCTGGCGTGCGGGTCGCTGAAATCCATTCTCCCGCCGGTGCTTTTCCCAAACAATTTGAAACATCCACCAGTCATCAGTGGGTAGTGTTTTTTTCAAAACCCAAGGTCGTGCACATTTTTATTAGGAAACCATGGTTGTCGCTGCTCAACGGGCTGGTGATAATGGCCTCAAGCGCGGCGGTGATTCTAACCGGTAACACCGGCTCGCACGACCCCTCGCGGATGGTGCTTTGCAATGGAAAATACTATATCTGTTCGACCGGCGGCGGTATGAAGGTTTCTACTGATCGGTTGCATTGGGAAAATAGCACGAACCCATTTGAAAATGGCCTGCCGGATTGGGTGAAGTCGCTTATCCCCACCGCTCACGGCATCTGGGCACCGGATATAATATTCTGGAATGGTTCCTATCATCTCTACTACTCAGTTTCTAACAAGGATAGCAGCCAGACCTGCATCGGCTTGACCACCAGTCCCACCCTCGATCCCACCGCGCCGGGTTTCGGCTGGACGGATCGCGGGATGATCGTCAGCAGCGTGCTCGCCGACAAGCGGGGCAGCATCGACGCCGCGCCATTTCTGGATGCCGACGGCAAACTGTGGCTATGTTATGGTTCCGGATATCGCTACGGTGCGGAAGATCCTGAGATATTCGTCATCAAACTCGATCAGAAAACCGGCCTGAGCGACACGGCGGATACGAAATTCTATCCCGTCGCCAAAGGCCACATCGAAGCTTCTTATATTCATTATCGAAATGGCTTTTACTATTTATTCTGGAACAGTGGCGGTTGTTGCAATGGAGCGAGCAGTAATTATAAAATCCATATCGCGCGGTCGAAGTCGGTAACCGGTCCTTATGTCGATAAGGACGGCAAGGAAAATGCCAGCAACGACCTCATGCAGACGGATAAGGCTGCCGGGATTTTCGGCCCTGGTCATGCTGGAATCTTGAGTGAGAAGGGAACTGATTATTTCACCTTCCACTATTACCCCGCCACCGGCCGTTCGGTGATCGGCCTGCGGACCCTTGCTTGGGATGCCGATGGCTGGCCGCATATCGCTGATGATGTGGACTCACCCAAACCTGCGGTTCTTAAATAATCTATCAATCATAAATCATGAAACCCGATCTCGTTACATCACTGTTTCTCCTTTTCCTGAGCATCGCGCCACTCGCCGCCCAAGAAATCCCCGCCGGCATATTACCGAGCACCAATGTCCGAGGTGCGCAGTATCCGCGAATTCTGCCGGATCTCCGGGTCACATTCCGGATCAAGGCGAATGACGCGACCAAGGTGGATTTCGATCTCGGCAAACGCTACCCCGCCACCCGCGAAGCCGATGGCTTTTGGACCGCCACCACGGAGCCGCTGGTTCCGGGATTTCATTACTATTGGGTGGTGATCAATGGGGTGTATTTGAATGATCCCGCGAGCGAAACTTTCTATGGTGTGGGAAAGCAATCAAGTGGCATTGAAATTCCGGAGTCTGGGGTCGATTTCTATCAGCCCAAGGACGTGCCTCATGGCGAGGTCCGTGAGCGTGTTTATTTCTCAAAAACCACCGAAGCCTGGCGGCGGATTTTCATCTATACCCCGCCCGGTTATGATGCGGATACGACGACGCGCTACCCGGTGCTCTATCTCCAGCACGGCGGCGGTGAGGACGAGCGCGGTTGGGTCATCCAAGGCCACGTCAATCACATCATGGACAATCTCATCGCTGAGAAAAAAGCGAAGCTCATGCTCATTGTGATGGAGCAGGGCTACGCGCGGAAACCCGGTGAGCCGGAAGTGCCGTTAGGCCCGCCTGCGAACAATACCAAAGGCACGCCGCCGGACTTCAAGCGCATGTTCGGCACCTTGGAGGAAGTGTTCATCAAGGATCTCATCCCGATGATCGACTCCACCTATCGCACCCTAACGGATCGTGAAAACCGCGCGATGGCCGGACTCTCGATGGGCGGGATGCAGACGTTCAACATCACCTTGGCGAACCTCGACAAGTTTTCCTATATCGGCGGCTTCAGCGGCGCGGGCGGTGGTTTCGGCGGGGACTTCGATATTAAAACCGCGAACAACGGCGTGCTGGCGGATGCGGCGGCCTTCAATGCGAAGGTCAATCTTGTGTGGTTGGGCATCGGCACCAAAGAACCGGCACGGATGCATGAGGGGGTGAAAAACTATCATGACGCGCTCGAACAGGGCGGAATCAAAACCACATTTTATGAATCCCCCGGCACCGCCCACGAGTGGCAGACCTGGCGGCGTGATTTGCATGAGTTCGCGCCCTTGTTGTTCCAGAAAAATGCCAAACCCGCCGCCGCCGTGCCTGCAGAAATGAAGGAGCACGCCGACAACCGCGCGCCCGGCAAAAACATTATTCTAACACCCGATGACAAACCCGCGTTTCCTGATCCGCCGGTTGGCTTCGATGTGAAGCACGACTCGATCCCGCATGGAAAAATCGAGGTGATCGAATATGCTTCAACGACCGTCGGCACCACGCGCAAGATGTCGGTTTACACACCGCCCGGTTACTCGGCGGACAAGAAATATCCGGTGCTCTATCTGCTGCATGGCATCGGTGGTGACGAACACGAATGGGCGAAATTCGCCTTGCCCGACATCATCTTGGACAACCTGCTGGCGGACGGCAAACTCGTACCGATGATCGCGGTGATGCCAAACGGCCGTGCCCAGAAGAACGACCGCGCGTCCGGCGATCTTTTCAAATCCGCACCGGCCTTTGCCAACTTTGAAAATGATCTGCTTAAGGATGTCATCCCGGCGATTGATGGCAAGTATTCCACGCTAACAGACCGCGAGCACCGCGCGCTCGCCGGGCTTTCAATGGGCGGGGGCCAAACCCTGAATTTAGGCCTCGGCCACCTCGACCATTTCGCTTGGCTCGGCGCGTTTTCCGCCGCCCCGAACACCAAGCCCGCCGCTGAACTCGTGCCCGACCCGGAGGCCGCCAAGAAGCAATTGAAACTCCTCTGGCTCTCTGTCGGCAATAAGGACGGCCTCATCACCGTCAATCGCGGCGTGCATGATTATCTCAAGGAAAAGGGCGTTCCCCATATCTATCATGTAGATGGCAACGCCCACAACACGCCCGAGTGGCGGAACAATCTCTATCTGTTTTCTCAGCGGATTTTTCGTTGAGTGCGAAAACCGAATTTCAAGCTATGAAGTTATTCCCTCGTGCCGGTGAATGGGTTCAGGTATCCACATTAACAAATTATTGTTGGTCGAGGGTCTGGCCGCAATTTACCGTTAGGGCTTTGGATTCGGCTCAGCGGGCTTCGCATCCGCAGGCTTCTTCGCGGCTGGCTTCGGTTCGGTAAACGGCGGATTCGTCATCGCCTCAGGGGCAGCGGTCTTGAGATTCGGCGGGATTTCCGCATCGACATCGCGGGTCGTCCAGCGGATCGCGCCGGTGAGGATGTTTTGGAACGCTGGGTTGGTCCAGATGTCATCGCGGTGGCCCATCGCCGTGTAAAAGACCCGGCCTTTGCCTTCCGCGCGCGCCCAGGTGGTCGGGTAGGCGGGGCGCTGATAGGGGCCGCCCTTCATCGCTGGCGCGTCGATCACGGTTAGCACGTGGATGTCCGAGGAAAAATCCTTGAGCGAATACCATTCCTCGTTGAACGAGAAACTTTCGCCCACATCCGCAAAGCCCGGAAACGCCTTGTCGATGACCTTGTTCGTTGCCACCTGCTGGGCGCCGTGGATGATGAACTCGCCGCCAAGGAAGCGGACGTAGGGATCGGCATCTTTGCC
>CANBTO010000341.1 GCA_947372405.1 Verrucomicrobiaceae bacterium | reverse complement strand
ACTGCCTGAAGCTCTACCTTACCGTGAAGCACCAGGTAGCCGCCGAGCAGTCCAAGGTTCTTGAAATCGTCTCGAACGAGGTCGCCGCCTCTCCTTCTTGTTCATGTGAGATCGTAAAGGCTTCGATTGAAGGAGCTCAAGCCAAGCCTGAAACGGTTGCTGCAATCGTTGAGGCTGCGGTCACGGCCGCACCGGACCAAATGCGTTTGATCGCCCAGTGCGCTGTCGCTGTCGCTCCCGACTCTCTTGCTCAAGTCCAAGCAGTGCTTGCCAAGCTCGACCCAAATCGAGGAGAGGCCGCGCACAGTTCGAAGGATGCAAAAGGTGCCAACGCTCCCGGTGAAACAGCTGCCATGCCGAACCCTCTCGACTTCCCGGGTCAAGGACCTGTCGGGCCGAATCCCGGAGGCCCCGGCGGCTCCCCGCTGATTCCGATTCTGCCACCCGCTATCATCAATCCGCCGGAAGTCACTCGTGTCAATCCATGAAGGCTTGCACGACTGCAGTTGATTTTCAAATTCTGTTACCCACACCCCAATAGACATGAAACGCAAAATACCACTCGGTTTTCTGGGACTTCTGGCCGCAGGTTCGGCTTCTGCCCAGGGACTATACTATGTCGGCAATGAGGCCCAGGAGTCACTCCCGCTAAAATGGGTTGTGGGAGGAGACGTGACATATGATGACAATGTGAATCCGGGGTATATCGATGCCACCGGCAAAGAGGTCAAGAACAGTTCTTTCGCCCTCAATCCCTATGTGGGTCTATCGTTTGTCTCGATGACGCCGCAGACCACTTGGGATGTTTACGGCCGTCTGGGTCTGATTTACTATCTGGACGCTCCACAGGGCGTCGATAACTACAACAGCCAGTCAAGTCTTGGAGTCGATCTGACCCATCGGTTCAATGAACGTCTTAGGTTTTCAAGCCGTAACTTCGTTTCATATGAGCTCGAGCCGGATTATTCCTACGGCTATGCGTCTTCCCGCAGTGTAGGTGAGTATTTCTTTTGGACGTCGGACAATTCCTTGGGTTACCGCTGGACCGAACGCTTCGCCACATATACCGGCTTTGTGTTGTCCGGGGTCACTTATCCGAGCATCTCCAACAATGACCGCGCCACATGGGAACTCTACAATCAGTTCCGCTATCAGCTTACTCCGCAGACTGTCCTCACTGCGGACTATCGTTACAGTCAGACCTACGGCAATGGAGTTTCGTCTGACACAACTGATCAGTACGTTCTTGGTGGGTTGGAACATAGGTTCAGTCCTACCACGATCGGTATCGTTAGAGCCGGTTTGCAGCTTCACGATGTGAACAACGGAACGAATTCCACGAGCCCGTATGTGGAGTTCGCTTTAAACTCCCAAATCACCCAACAGTTCAGTGTGAGGTCGTTTGCCCGCTACGGCATCGAAAATTACAATACGGTTCAGGGCTTGGATACCAACGGGGACGGGCTCTCTGACACTCAGGTGGAGTATGATGACACTCAGACTCTACGTTTCGGTGTTGCCGCCGAGTATGCCATATCGCCGATGTTTTCGGTGTTCTGCGGTTTGGACTATATTCCAACCAGTTTTTCCTCGGGTCGTTCGGTTTCGACACCTCCTTTTCTTGGTGCCATTCCCGACACAAACGAGGACGTTATCAATGCGGATATTGGCTTTTCGATCAAATTCAACCAGTTTCTCACCGGTAGGGCTTCCTACAACTACACTACCTCGAGCTCCGATATTGCCGGGCAGGATTACAGTCGGAATCGAATCAGTGTGGGCCTAAGCGCGGAATTCTGATCCGGACTCCATTTATTGAACCCCAAGCCCATATTTCGAAACCACTTGCCTGATCACGACTCCCGCAATGTTTTTCATTGCGGGAGTTTTCATTTCGACTGGAACTTCCACCAAACTGTGAAAAACTGTAACTTATGAATCCATCCGCTCCACAACAAAACGAAGCCGCACTGCACGCGGTGGACTACTGGCAGGTGATCAAGAACCGCTACGGCATCATTCTGCTGACCCTGCTACTGGTGTTTATGACCGCTGCGGTCATTACCTATGTGATGCCGAAAAAATACGAAAGTGAGGCCATCATCGAAGTGAAGCCACGTGTTGCGGGAATGTCGCCTCTCGGAAGCATGATGACGGAAAGCACCGGGGCCAACCGCATGACGCCCCAGTTCTTCGGCACGGAATTTGAAAAGATTAAAAGCCGCAATTCACTCGAAAAAGTCGTGGATGGCTTGGAACTTGTGAACCGGTGGAATGTGGACAAAGAGTCGGCTCTGGGGATTCTCAAGGGAATCGTCAACACCCAGAACATCCGTGGCACGGATTTGATTTCAATAACCGTGCGTCACACCAACAAGGTGGATGCCCGGGACATCACCGAGGAAGTCGCCAAGGCATACAAGGCCTACCGGACGGAAATCGAGAGTCGTGATGCGGAACAGGCCCTACACGAACTGAACAAGGCGGTCCGCGACCAGGAGGACAAGGTGGAGGAACGCAGGAAGGTTCTCGCTACCATCGTGCGCACCAAGGGCATCATTTACAAGGGAACCGACTCATTTTATGATCATGGAGGGGTGGACGAGGATCAGGGTGCGAAAGACGCCCTGCAGACTTTCCATCAGCTTGAGCAGGAAAAGATGCAACTGGAAAGCCAGATCAGCAGCTTGATGAAGTATGACAGTGACCAACTCATGGTTTATGCCGAGGGGCTTTCTTTGCCTAATAACATCATCAAAAGCCTCTACCCACAATATCAGGAGACCAAGCGCCAGTTGGATACCTTGAAAATCAATGGACTGGGTGAAAATCATCCTACGGTCAAGGCTACGGTTGAGCAAATCAGCAACATGAAAAAACAGCTCGATGAAGGTGTTGTCAACCTGAGAGCGACCCTTAAGGCCCAGTTAGACTTGGCTACGGAACGCTTGAAAAGTGTGACTGTCATGAAGGACGATACACGTGAAGAGGCGATCAAGCGCGGATTGGATGCTCAGGACTACGTGGATGCCAAACGGGACTTCGAGACCGACCAGCAGTTGCTCCAGACCATGAAGCTGAAACAAATGGGCGAGACGATCAGCAGCAAGATGCCCGGTCAAAGTGTGGAAGTCCATGAACAACCTGTTATCTCAAACAGCCCGGTCAGTCCCAATGTTACCATGAATCTGGTGCTTGGTGCTGTGGTCGGTCTGACCTTCGGTGTTGGAATCGCGTTTTTCCTCGAATATCTGGATACCTCAGTGAAGACCCTTGAGGATGTCGAGAGGTATCTTCAAGTTCCAGTTCTGGCGGTTATCCCGAAGGACGTCGGCATACTTCACAAGCAGAGCGGCATGAGCCCGGACGCCGAGGCTTACCGTATTCTTCGCACGAACATCGAATTCAACCGGAAGAATCCCGAAGACAATGCCATCACTGTTGTTTCCGGTGGTGCAGGTGAGGGTAAATCGACCACTCTGGTCAATCTTGCCTATATATGTGCCCAAGGCGGATATACCACGCTCATGATCGATGCGGACTTGCGCCGCCCCCGTCTCCACACGTTCTTTGACATCAATAATTCTGTGGGTCTCACGAACTATCTCACCACCGAACTCATGTTGGAGGATGTGATCCTCCAAACTCCGGTGGACAATCTCTATTTCATGCCATCCGGCATTCTGCCAGCCGACGCTGCTGGTATCCTCAACTCTCGCCGCATGTCGGAGTTGATCCAGGACGTCAAGCAACGCTTCGATCTGGTGCTTGTAGACAGTCCTCCGATTCTGGGTGTCAGCGATGCTTCGGTGCTCGCCAGCGAGGTCGATCTCACCATGCTGGTGGTGCAGCACAGGAAACTTCCAAGAAACATGCTGCTGCGCGTGAAGCAGGCGGTGGAGAATGTCGGTGGCAATGTCATCGGAGTGGTTCTCAACAACGTCGATGTCCGCAGCGACAGCCAGTATCAATACTACACCAGTTATTACACCTATTACGCACCTGCCGAGGCGCAGGTGGGGCCACCGCTTGCTGCTTCCACGTCCTCAGTTCCGAAGGCGAATTCGGTGTCAGGTCGTGGCAATGACTCCGAACTCTACTGAGAACTTCATACCCCAATCACCATGAACCTAAAAACTGTATTTTTTGGTCTTTTTTGTGTTTTATCTATCACCTCTTCGGTATTTGCCCAGATCCAGCCCGGGCGCGCCGTTCAGATCACCATTTCCGGTGTTCCAGCTGAGGAAAAGGGCCGGTTCGAATCGATCTATCCGGTGTCCGAAGCCGGGACGATCAACATGCCATTCATTGGTCAGGTGAGAGCCGCCGGCTTGAGAGCAGAGCAGCTTGCCGAATCATTGCAGGCACATTACAAAGCTGCGGGTATCTATAACAACCCGACTTTCCAAGTAATCGACACCTCCTCAAAAACAATTGAGCAGCAAGTTGTGCACGTTGGCGGCCAGGTGCGCGGAACCGGTCCCAAGCCCTGGAACAGAACCTTGACCTTATGGCAGGCGATTCAAGCAGCTGGTGGTCCTACCGAATTCGGAAGCATGAATCGAGTCAGGTTGACCCGAAAGGGCAGCATGAAGACGTATGACTGCACTAAATCTCAGTTTCAACAGGTTCCTCTTGAGCCGGACGATGCGATAGATGTTCCGGAGAAAAACTGGATAGGTCATTGATTCGAAATTGATAGTGGCGAACGGAGTGCGATGCGTCATTTCAAAATCGGCAAAAAAGCACAATACGAGATCTGATGAATTGGAGAAAACAGGGCAGGATGAAATCCTTGGTGGTTTCTTTTGTGGTTTTCTTTTTATCTGATGCCTACTCATGGGCAATCGAAATTCCACCCGCAATATTCGCCGACCTGAAGTCCGAGGATTTCCACAAACGGGAGGCCGCGCAGTCCGAATTGGTGAAATGGGCGCGTGGTCAGGCTGATCCGGCTGTTGACGAGCTTCTCAGGCTGTCGAAGGAGGCCGATGATCCGGAGGTCCGCGAGAGATGCACTGGTGTGCTTCGTGATCTGGTGAATGACGAGTATCTGAAGGACGGTGAGGGATACATCGGAATTCGCATGCAGGACGAACTAGCGAACGTGCCCGGGGACCCCAAGCCGAGATGCGTGATCCGGGTGATACAAGTTGTTCCCGACTCGGCCGCCCAGCAGGCCGGCCTCCAGTTGAATGATCTGATTGCCGGCTTGGGTGACCAGGCGTGGCACGATGGTGCTGCATCATTGTCCTTCGGTGAAAAAATCCGACAGTTGAAACCAAGTTCAAAGGTGACCCTGAAAGTCATGCGCAATGGTGGTTTGATGGATGTCGAAGTGAAACTGGGAAGGCGGCCGCCCATCTTGGATCAACCGTTTCTGGATCCCTTCATGGACCCCAGCAATGTTGATTTGGACGCGGCTGAGCGCGCTGCGAAAGACGCCTATTTCCGCAAATGGCTAGAGCGCAGAAAGTCTCGGAATTAGCCGGATTCCGGGTTTTGGAAATCGACAATCGCAAAAGCCGTGGCAGTTTCTTGAAACATTCCGAACAACGATCCGTTTGACCTTCATGACAATTTCCTGGTTTCACAAAGCCGCATCGGCCGCCTCTCTCCTCGTCGTTTCCTGTTCTGCGATCGCGCAGCAGGCTGATTTCAACGAGGTGGGCAGACAGATGGCAATCATGCTGCAGAACAGCCATTTCGCCCGGTTGCCTTTCAATGAGGAATTGAGCCGGCGGTTTCTGGGTGATTACCTCAAGGATCTTGATTTCCAGCGCCTTTACTTCACCCAGCAGGATGTGGACAAATTCACGGCCGATTATGGTGACAGGCTTCACACGATGCTGCTTCAAGGGAAATCCATGCCGGCGGCTACGGAGATCTATCGTGTTTTCGAAAAGCGCGTCGAAGCTCGTG
>CANBTO010000340.1 GCA_947372405.1 Verrucomicrobiaceae bacterium | reverse complement strand
GCATCGACCAACGCCAAGGCGGACGTCAAACTGACATACAATCCTCCGAAAATCACGAGTTCCAACACCGCGACCGCCGGTCAACCCTACATGCTCACGTTCAACGGAGTGCCCGGAGCCAGAAGTTACATGTGGCAGCGGTGGACCTTGTCATCCGCCTCGCCTGAATACTGCGAGAGCACATCCACCATCAAATCCTCCGTCACGGGCAGTTACTCCGTTCTCTGCACGACGGTGAAACAACAGGGAACGGCTTCGTTCCATCTTGAGAACTCCACGGGAGACAACCAGTCGATCCAACTGAACCAACTTTATTACGGCAGCTCCTCACCAACCCTGACGTTTCAAAGCAGCATCCGTTACGCCACCACGGACGAGCATTTCAAAGTCCAGATCAAGGAGGAGGGCACGTCTTCATGGCTGGATGTCTTCGTCCAGAACGGAAGTGGAAGCTCCGGAGAAGCAGGCTTCAACCTGCGCAAAGCCAAGCTCGCCGGCATGACGGGCAAGGCGTTCCGCGTGCGCTTCCTGCTGGAGTCCACCGGCAGTTATTTCGCAGGCTTCACCGGAGCCAACTTCGGCTGGCTTATCGATGCGATCCAGTTCTCCGGTGTCTCGGCCATTAAAAACCACAAGAGCCAGTCGCTTACCCAGACCAACGGAAGCTTCACACCAGCCGCCGGCAGCTACCTCATGGCCGTCAGCCCGGTCATTTCCAACAAGTCGTTTCCTTCCTCCTACAAGGTCATCACCGCGGCACCCGCCGCCATCAAGCCTTGACTCGGCATATCTGCAGGAGCTCCACCGACTGAATTGCTTGTTGCCGGAATGCTGACATGCGTCACGCATCCGTAACCGGATCATGAACGCCATGTCACACGCCAAAACCACCATCATCCTGCTTGCCCTGTCGTTAGTGCCGCTGTCCGCGCAGCAGGATTTCAAAAACGCCGTCAATCTGGCCCTCTCTGCCAAGCCTTCGACATCCTTCGTTTCCGGCCACGAGAGGCTCGATGCGCTCAACGACGGATTCGAACCGGCGAATGAAGACGATAACCGTCATCCGCACTACGGGAACTGGCCGTCCAAAGGCACGCAGTGGGT
Source organism: Verrucomicrobiaceae bacterium (assembly GCA_947372405.1). Next base: position 4,830 of record CANBTO010000340.1, on the reverse strand, counting down.
TTGCTATGAATGGGACAAGCCCGTCAGCACCGCCGCCACGGACGTCTATTGGTGGATGGATGGCAGGGGAATCCATCTGCCCAAGGCCTGCCGGCTTTCATACTGGGACGGAGCGACGTTCACTCCGGTTAGATCCGCGAAAGGACTCGGCATCGAGAAAGGGAAATACAGCACGACGACCTTCGAGGAAGTGACCACGACGAAACTCCGGCTTGAATTCGACGGAGTCGGCGATTTTTCCACCGGCATTCTGGAATGGAAGGTTTATGACACGGGCAAATCACCCGCATTTCCACCGCACGTGAAAGCGGGACGGGACCGGTCGGTGGTGGTGGGCGGAAAAACATGGCTCAACGGAGAGATCCGGAACGGAGCCAAGGCCACCGCATGGAGCAAGGAATCCGGACCCGGCGAAGTGGTTTTTGAAAACTCCGGCTCCATCGACACGAATGCCGTCTTTTCCGCGGTGGGCCGTTATGTCCTGAAACTAACAGCCAACAACGCCGACGGGCTCGGCGCTTCGGACACCTTGCAGGTCGATGTCATTTCAAAACCCGGTCCCAGCGCCATGCGACCGGTCTACACCACTCCATACACCATCGACAGCCAGCTCTGGAACGGCAGGGCGAAAGCGCTGGTCGTCAACTGGATTCCCCATTGCATCAAACAACTGTCAGATCCAAAAGTCGAAGCCGGCGGTATCAACAACTTCATCGAGGCGGGTAACAAGAATGCAGGGCGCCAGTTCAAGCCCCACATGGGCGCGCCTTGGACGAACGCCTATGTGCTGAACACCTTCGAGTCCATCTGCCTTGCTCTGATGGTGGATCCCCGTGGTGACTCCGAAATCTCCGCGTCGCAGGAACGCATGCGCAAAACCCTCGATGAATGGCTGCCGATTCTGTTAGCCGCGCAGGAAAAGGACGGCTATCTCCAGACCCGTTTCACCCTTGGCAACAAGAACGAACAACCGAAACCTCCCGCACACTGGACCATCCGCGGCGATCACGAGGGATATGTCGGCGGATATTTCATCGAGGCGGCCATCGCGCACTACATGCTCACCAAGGGCAGTGACAACCGCATGCTCGACGCCGCCATCCGCCTGGCGGACTGCTGGGACCGCAACATCGGCCCGGCACCGAAGCGCTCCTGGTTTGATGGACACCAGGAAATCGAACAGGCTCTCGTCCGCCTCGCCCGCATCCTCAGGGAGAGGGATGGAGGAGATGCCGGCAAGCGCTACATAGCCCTGGCGAAATTCCTGCTGGACCAGCGCGGCGGCGGTGATTCCTATGACCAGTCGAACCTGCCCGTCACCCGTCAATACGAAGCTCTTGGCCACGCAGTGCGCGCCGTTTACACCTACAGCGCGATGGCGGACATCGCCATGGAAACCACGGACACGGACTATCAGAGCGCCATCGAGTCGATTTGGTCCAATCTCGTCCACCGGAAATACTACGTCACCGGTGGTGTGGGCAGCGGCGAGACATCCGAGGGTTTCGGCGTGGATTATTCCCTGCCGCACAACGCCTACTGCGAATCCTGCTCAGGCAGCGGAGAGCTTTTTTTCCAGCACAAGATGAACATGGCACGGCAGTCCTCCACCTATGCCGACCTTTTCGAGGAGACGCTCTACAATGCGATCCTCGGCGGCATCGATCTAAGCGGCCGGAACTTCACCTACACCAACGCGCTGGACTCCAGCGAGAAACGCTACAAATGGCATGTCTGCCCGTGCTGCGTCGGCAATATCCCGCGCACCCTGCTGATGCTGCCCGAGTGGATGTACGCGCGTGGCCCGCAGGACCTCTATGTGAACCTGTTCGTCGGCAGCACGGTCAAAGTGGACAAGGTGGCGGGCACCGATGTTTCCGTAACCCAGAAAACCGATTACCCGTGGAATGGCGCGGTTTCGATCATCCTCAACCCGGCTGAAACCAAATCGTTCTCCCTGCGTGTCCGCATGCCGCAGCACGACGTGAGCGATCTCTACCAGTCATCGCCGGTCAGCGACGGTATCACTTCGTTTGCCGTCAACGGCAGCGCCGTTCATCCGTCAGTCGAGAACGGTTACGCCGTCATCACCCGCGAGTGGAAGGCGGGCGACAAGGTGGATCTTGTGCTGCCGCTCGCGGTCCAGCGGGTGAAGACCAGCGACAAGGTCCCGGCCAATCTCGGCACCGTCGCGTTGCGCTACGGACCATTGGTTTACAACATCGAGGAGGCGGACGGAAACAAGCTGGATTCCGTTCTCAAACCGGATGCCCCTCTCACCGCCGAATGGGATCCAAGCCTGTTGGGCGGGGTGGTCGTGATCAAGGGCACCTTCGCGGACGGCTCGAAGCTCACCGCGGTTCCCAACTACGCCCGACTTAACCGCGGCGGACGCTCGCTGGTCTGGATCAAGGACCGTTGAAACCACCGTCAGCCTCAAAGCAAAAGGGGCACACTTCCCCGTTTTCTGATGTTTCCAACGTCCCCGAGCCGCACCACTTCGTCAGTTCGGCGGGATTTTCACGGTTTCTCCAGTCTGGAAACTGCCGTAATTCCGCGGATTTCCGCCCCCGAACCAGAGAATCCGCACAGTCCGGAGTTGCGGGAGAATTGTTCTCCGCGAAAGGTTGATACGGCTTGCCCAAAGCCTGTGGGCGAGGCATGGAGGGAGCGTGACGCGTGACCTATCAGCCAATCCGGCATGGCAGGAACAGGATCTGGGAATGCCACTCCCGGATTCTCCTCACGCATGTTCGGTCTGCCTGCCGACCTGGGACTCCGTCCTCGGCTATGAGGAAGGCCGTGAAAAGATCCTCAAGCGCTTGAGGCTTGGCTACCCAAGATTTTTCAAACACCCGACGGTGGAGCGCCTGTTCGACAACGCGAGGGCGGAAGTCGCTCTGGAAAACGAGGACGTCATCGTGCTGCCAACCCGGGCCTCGGTGCAGCGCGCGCACCGCTGGGTGGAGCGCCGCGCCGAAACCGCCGTGCGCATCACGAGTTTCCACGGACTGCAGGTGCTCATCGTGCCGGCCAAGGCGAAGGCCGAGGCGACCGCATACTGGCGCTTCTCCGGCGAGGTGGTGAGCAGCCGGCAGGCGCAGGATTTCCTCGATGGCAACCCGCGCGAGGGCTCAAAGTCCCACCTGATTGTTAGAACACTCTCCAACATCCTCGGCACTTCCCCCGACGATACCTTCGTCTTCTCCAGCGGAATGGCGGCGATCACTTCGGTACTGAGAGCGCTGCCCGGCATGCACCTCGGCAAGAAAACGCTCCAACTCGAGTTTCCCTACGTCGATTGCCTGAAAGTGCAGGAGCTTTTCGGTCACGGCGTCGCCTACTTGAACGAGGCCACCGGTGAATCGTTCGACGAGGCGCTGATGCGCATCCGCCAGGGTGAGTTCGCCGGGGTTTTCACCGAGGTTCCGAGCAACCCGCTGCTTCGCACCATCGATCTCGCGAGAGTGGCGCAGGCCTGCGCGGACAGCGGCACGCCATTCATCATCGACGATTCAGCCGCCGGCCCGGTGAATGTGGACGCGTTGAAATTCGCCGATGTCGTGACCGGCAGCCTGACCAAGTGGGTTTCCGGAGTCGGTGACGTGATGGCCGGGATGGCCGCCATCCGTGCGGATTCGCCCGTTGCCGAGGCGCTGCGCCAGTCACTGGCTACGGACTCCGTCGAAAGCTCTCCACTCTACATCGGTGACGCCGAGGTGCTGCTCTCCAACATCAAGGGCTACGCCCAGCGCATGAAGACCGTGAACACGAACGGCTTCGAGCTTGCCCGTTGGCTGGCCGACCACCCGGCGGTGGCACAGGTGTGGCACCCCTCGCTGACCACCACGGAAAACTATGATACCGTGAAGCGCAAGGACGGCGGATACGGCGGACTGCTTTCGTTCGTTCTGAAAGCACCCAAGAAAACCCCGAAGGTCTATGACGCGCTGTGCCTCAGCAAGGGCCCGAGCTTCGGCACGAACTTCACCTTGGTATGCCCTTACGTGATGCTGGCCCACTATACCGAACTCGAATGGGCGGAAGGTTGCGGAGTCCCCGCCCATCTGCTGCGCGTCTCGTGCGGACTCGAACCCATCGGCTCTCTAACAGCCGCGTTCGAGGAAGCGCTGGCATGATTTCCTCCTGCTAGAAAATACCGAGGTCGTCGAAATCGTCCGGATCAAAGGGAGCATCGAAGTGCTCGTTGATGAACCGTTTCCACAGGTCGCGCGCTCGCTCGGAAAGAAGATCCGTCATTTTCGAAACGCAGGTCCGGCACATCAGCAGCGGTAACGGTCCGATGACCGGCTGGCCGCCGGAATCGAAAAGAGCGGAGACGCCGTAGCCCTCCATCGGTTCCCTCGGCATCCGGCAGGCGATGCAACTGGCGAACCTGTCCGTCGGATCGTGCGAGGACATGAACTCCGCCAACCGCGCATCCCAGTCGATCTCGTTTTCCAGAAACCCGCGCACCGCGGCCTTGGACGGTTCATCGATTTTTTCAGTCAGATGGTCCCGGCACGGCTGGCAGATGGCATATTCCAGCACGCACTCGCCCCGGTGATAGTCCTTGTTCACCAGCCACGGCGCGTCGATTTCATGCAATGGCAGCCGGCAACTCACGCATTGGTGAAACGGCAATCCCGTTTCCTCGGAAACCAACCATTCGTCCAGTGAAGGCATGACGGAGTCTATCACCACGATCCGCGCGCAAGGAATCGAAAAACCACCGATCTCCTCGTTTGTGGCAACCACCGTGTAAAATCACCCGAAACCGCGTAGCGGGTTGCGCCAGGCCCGTCCACTGCTAGGATGCGGCGGAAACGC
>CANBTO010000339.1 GCA_947372405.1 Verrucomicrobiaceae bacterium | reverse complement strand
GGCGGGCTGGCCACCATTTCCCGTCACTTTCCTGACGCGGATGGAAGTCGGCAATGCGCTCTATCAGCAGGTGTTTTTTGCACGGAATGGAGTGCCTGGAATCCATGCAAGCCCGGAGGCGGCGGCGATGGGTGATGCGCTTTTTTCGGATGAACTGAAACTTGGGGAGACGATGGCAGTCGCGGAAATTGACATCGAGATGCTTGGCGAAGCGTTTGAGATGCTGGTGCGCCGCCACACGATCAAGCACGGCTTTCGCGCTTACGATCTCATCCATGTCGCCTCGACCCTTATACTCGGTTGCGCTATTTTTTGGAGCTTCGACGCAAAGGCGAAGAAACTGGCTAAGCTCGAAGGGCTGAAGGTGAATTGACTTCATCGCATTCATTCCTTGGTGACGGTTTCATCGAGGCAGAGCATCGTGCTGGCGACATTTGTCATCGCGGCGAGCACGGCGGGATTGATCGTCTGCTGCGCGGGTGACGCTTCGCCGGTTTTCAGCAGCCCGTTTGCGGAGTTTGGATTTTTGGTGTATTCCGTGCGCGTGCGCTCGTAGGCGCGGGTGAGCACGGCGAGTTCGGCGGCGGTGGCGTCGCGGGTAAGTAGCAGTCGATAGCCGTGCTGGATTTGCGCAGGCACGTTAGGCGCGGCCGTGATCATCCGCAGCGCGAGGTTGCGCGCGGCCTCGATGTAGGTGGGATCGTTCATCAGGTTGAGCGCTTGGAGTGGCGTGTTAGAACGTGGGCGGCGCACGGCGCAGACTTCGCGGCCTGGTGCGTCGAATGCGATCATCGCGGGATGGGGCACGGTGCGTTTCCAATACGTGTAAAGGCTGCGTCGGTATTGGTCCTCACCTTTGTCCTGGATCCACGTCTTGGTTCCTTTGCCGGCAGTGACAAGTTCATAGAGGCCCGGTGGCTGATAGGGCTTTACGGATTTTCCGCCGACTTTTTCCGAGAGCAAGCCCGCTGCGTCGAGCGCTTGGTCGCGCACAAATTCCGCGTTCATGCGGAAGCGCGGGCCGCGTGCCAGCAGCCGGTTGTCAGGATCGGCGGCGATGAGCGCGGGCGTGACACGCGAGCTTTGTTGATAGGTCGCGCTGGTGAGCATGAGCCGCAGCAGGTGCTGCACGTCCCAACCGCTGCGCACGAATTCGCCCGCGAGCCAGTCGAGCATTTCGGGATGGCTCGGTGCCTCGCCTTGCGATCCGAAGTCCTCGCTCGTCCGCACGAGTCCGGTGCCGAAGACGGACTGCCACAGCCGGTTGACCGTCACGCGCGCGGTGAGCGGATTTCCCGGACTCACGAGCCAGCGCGCGAGGCCGAGGCGGTTTGGCGGCAGATCTTTTGGCATCGGCGGCAGAACCACGGGCGTGGCCGCGCTGACCTTGTCGCCCGGTTGGTCATACGCGCCGCGCATGAGGATGAACGTGTCCTTCGGCTTTGCGAGTTCACTCATCACGATGGCTGAGGGTTGCCGCTGGCGGATGGCTTCGATGCGTTCGTTCAGCCCGGCGATTTTCGCACGTGCGTCCTTTGCCTCGGCGCGAGCGAGCAGGAATTCCCGCTCCAGCGTGACTGCCTCGGCGCGAATGAGTGTCGCGGGATTCTTCTCCGCGATGTCGAGCGTGGCTTCGGCGACGAGTTGATCCCCGGGCGATTCAGTGAACAAAATCCGCCACTCGGTCTCGCTGGCGCTGCTGTTCACGGCGACGGAAATTTCCAGCGTCTCTCCTGCGCCCTTCGTCTCTAACGGCGCTGCGAGCTGCCACACGAGCGACTCCGGCGGCTTGTTAGGTCCTGGTGACAACGTCACGCTTTTCCCGCCCGGAATTGTGAGCGCACGCTCGGCATCGGTGGACTTCAGCGAAACTCCCTCGGCCGCGCCCGTCATCGCGAGCGCCATCTTTTTTACGCTTTGCACTGAGATGCGCCCGAGCGTGACGTTCGCATCGTCGGCCTCGGTGGAGCATTCGAGGCGCAATGCGGTGATCTTTTTTCCGGCGGGAATTTTCAACGTCACCACGACCGGATCCTCGGGGCTCGCTTTGGCCTTCTTGCCGCGCTTCCCGTCGGGCTTGCCGCCCTTCACGGGGCTGAGATCAAATGCGCGCGCATCGCTGGTCGCCATCGGATTGCCCTGCGGTGCTGCGACCTTGGCGATCTCGAATGGCTGCCACGCGAGCCGCTGCTTCACAAGCCGGTTAGCCCACGTGCGCACGACTGCGGGGTTGACGGCCTGCTTCGCGAGATTCTCCTGAAGCGCCCTCGCCTCGGCCTGAAGCGGCGAGATTTGTTTCTCCAACTCCGCCGACGCCGTCACGACCTTGTCCAGCACGCCGTCGCCCTGCTCGCCCACATTGTTGAAAAACGCCTTCATGCTGTAAAAATCTTTCTGCGTGAGCGGGTCGAACTTGTGGTCGTGGCAGCGTGTGCAGTTGAATGTTAGACCCAGCCACACCTCCGCCGTCGTCTCCACGCGGTCCGCCGTGTATTCCGCGATGAACTCCGCCGCGATGACGCCGCCCTCCACATTGACCCGGTGGTTGCGATGAAATCCCGTTGCCACCCTCTGCTCGATCGTTGCGCCCGGCAGCAGATCGCCCGCGAGCTGCTCGATGGTGAACTGATCGAAGCGCATGTTCTTGTTGAAGGCCGCGATCACCCAGTCGCGCCACGGATGCATGTCCTGGTCAGGATCGTTCTGATAGCCCTGAGTGTCGGCAAAACGCGCCGCGTCCAGCCAGTCCACCGCCATGCGCTCACCGTAATGCGGCGAGGAAAAATTCGCAGTGATGTAGTCATCGGGTTTTGCGGGATCGAATCGCTTCAGTGCTTCCGTGCGCGGCGGCAGCCCCGTGAGATCAAGCGCCATGCGCCGCGCGAGGGTGCCAGCCTCCGCGTGTGGCGAAGGTTTCAACCCGCGTTCGGTGAGTTTCTGCAGAATGAACCAATCTATCGGATTTTTCGGCCATTGCAGCAGCACCGCATCCGCCTTCGGAAAATCTGAAGCTGCCGGCACCTTCACCGGCTGCACGGGCTGGAAGGCCCAGTGCAACTCATACTTCGCACCCTCCGCGATCCATTGTTTGAGCATCTCCTTCTGTGTCGCAGTGAGTGTCTTGTGCGACTTCGGCGGTGGCATGATCTCGTCCTCGTCGTCTGAGAAAATATGCGCAACCAACGCGCTCTCGCTGATTTTCCCCGGCACGATCGCAATGTCACCCGACTTCGCTGGAGCAATCGCCATTTCGCGCACGTCAAGCCGCAATCCGGATTTCTGCTTGGCCTTGTCCGGGCCATGGCACGCGAAGCAGTTGTCCGACAAAATAGGCCGGATATCCCGATTGTAGCGCAGCGGCTCGGCTGCGGATGCGGCGTTCGCGAAGAACGCGAGTGGCAAGAGGAGGATGTGCTTCATGGAGTGCCTTTGGGACGAGTCGGGAATGAGTTTCTGCGGGATTCGCCTACGTTCGTAGAGCCGGAGATAACTGGACCTGATTCGCACGCGCTGGATTTTAGGTGTCTGGTAATTTAGTTGAACGGGATTCAACGGCTGTTTCTCTCGTTCAATTGAAAATGAGAATGCGGAGAAGGGCATTGCGTCGCCTTTGCAAATTACCGGGGGGGGCATTGAAGAAAGGGACTGCAACATTTCCCAATTCACTCATATGAATCCGATGGAAGCTTCAGCTTAAGGTCCTTCCCCCTAGGGCGCCTTGCCTTTCGCGGGCGATGTCATGACGGCATCATTTATGCCCAGTGCGGCAAATACGACGGGAGTCACTACCTTCTCGCAGCCTTCATCAGTGGGATGAATGGTATCCGGCACGTATTCATCGAAGAGTTTCCTGTCCTTCGATTGCAGTGCCTTCCAGTTCGGGTAGTGGTCGATGAGAATGAATCCATGCTCTTTCGCGACGGCCCGGTACATTTCGGACTGCTTCTCGATGGCCTTGCGGTAGGACTTGTGGCCTGCCGGGTATTTGTCGCCGGGGGTCATCGTCATGAGGATGATTTCGCACTGCGGATTGGCCTTGAGAATGCGGTCGATCATATTCACCAGGTTCGCCTTGGCGATTTCGACAGATCCATGGAAACGCTCCACGCTGTCATTCATGGAAAACTCGATGAAGACGGTGTCCGGTTTGTTCGCGATGACTTTCTGGTCAAGGTTCGCCACACCCCATTCCGACCACTGGCCGGATCCGCCGCTGTTGATCACGGTCGCTAATCCGGGGTAACGTTCATTGAGGGTGGTGCTCAGTTGTTTGACCCATCCACCGGCAGCCGTTAGGCTTGTACCATAGGCGACAACCACCTGTTTTTTTCCTGCCTCAAGATGGGTGACCAGCTTGCTCTTTTCTCCAGCATGACAAGGCATGGAATAGGCGCAAAAAAGCAATAGTAGAGTTCTTAGGGTTTTCATTGGAGTGTAGGTAAAGTTGACGCTTCTTTAATTCTCCCGGCGAGGAAAAATCCAGCGTCTGCTGGTTGGGACCGACGATTACTGATATTCGGTCGCCGTCACCTTGTGACTCATCGTGACGACTGCTCAATTATTGTTTTTTCCGATTCCGCTTCTTCGATGCTCCTTCTTCTTCGTCGGCACCGCCGCGCTGGCTCATCCGCTTGAGCAGTTTTTCATCCGGGCCGCCGCCGAATTGTTTCCAATAAAGCTCCTTCATCGGATTGATCTTCGGCACATTGGTGACGTTTTCGTTCACGAGGAGTGGTTGCACATCGGCCCACCATTGGTCGTAGGCAGCGCGAAGCTTTGTGACGACTTCGGGATGTTCGGCGATGACATTGGTTTTCTCGCCGGGGTCGGCCTGCAGATCGTAAAGTTCGTCGTTATCCACCAGCGTGTAGCGCGAGTTCTGAATGGCGCACTTCTTGTATTTGGATTCCTCGCTCTTGCCTTGTCCCCATCGGCCGACGTGATGCACGAGCAGGCGATCAGGCCACTCGGCTTGTGGATTTTTCAGTAGAGACAAGAGGCTGCGACCTTCGACCTGTTTCTTAATATCATCCGTTAGGGTCGCACCGGTGATCTCGGCGAGCGTGGGGAAAATATCGAGGTGCGCGCTCAACGCGGCACATTCCGCTCCACCATGGATACCGCCGGCCGGCCAGCGGAAGAAACACGGGGAGCGCGTGCCGCCCTGATATGGCGTACCTTTGCCGCCCTTCATTCCGGCATTGAAAAGCGTCACCCCGGCCGTGCCGCCATTATCGGTGCCGATATAGATGACCAAGGTATTGTTTTCGATGTTCCATTCTTTGATTTTTTTCAGTAGCGCGCCGAAATTAGTATCAACGTTTTCATTCATTCCAAAGAATTTAGCCATATCTTCGCTGACGCCGGGTTTATCTAAATACTGCGTATAATATTCCTTCGGTACTACGTGCGGGCCATGCGAGGCATTGAGTGGGATATAGGCGAAGAACGGTTGCTTCTCTGCGCGTTTGGCGTCCATCCACTTGATGGCCTGGGCAAAAAACAGGTCGGTGGAATAGCCCGTGGTCTTCTCCCACTTGCCGTTGTGCCAGAGCGCGGGATTGATGTTCGTGTTGCCCGGTGCGTCGCCGCATGAACCGGGGTAGGTTTGCCCGATGCCGCCGCCACCGTGAATATAAACTTCATCGAATCCACGGCTCTCCGGGCGATACGCCTCCTCGTCACCCAGATGCCACTTGCCGAAGATGCCCGTGGTGTATCCCACAGATTTGAGCATCTGCGGCAACGTGAACGTTTTCAAATTCATGCGCTCGCGCTCAAGGATGGTGTGCGTGACGCCATTTTTGAATTCGTGCCGTCCGCTCATCAATGCCGAGCGGCAAGGCGAGCAAGTGGGGCTGACGTGGAACTGCGTGAATAGCAGGCTTTCTTTCTTGAAAGCATCGACTGCCGGCGTGTGCGTGATCGGATTGCCAAAGCAGGCGTAGTCGCCATAGCCGAGG
>CANBTO010000338.1 GCA_947372405.1 Verrucomicrobiaceae bacterium | reverse complement strand
GCCTTAAACCCGGAATCCTATCAGAACTTCAGCGACTGCTGGAAGCGGTGGATGCCGACGTGGTTTACGGCGACTGGGACTTCGTGGACAAGGATGGCGGCTTCATCCGCAGCGTGCGGACGCCGGGATGGTCGAACTTTGTGAACGTGCACCATCATTGTTTCGTGGGATCGACTGCCGCCTTCTACCGCAGATCATCGGTTATCTCCGAGGGGTTCAGGCTGCGGGAGGATTTCCGTTACGTTATGGACGGAGAGTTTTACGCGCGTTTACATGCCGCCGGGAAGTCGTTCGCACGTGTGGCCCTGAACATTTCGGATTTCAGAATACACGGGAACAACGCCTCACAACGCCACCTTGGCAGGACCCGTGACATGGAGCAAATTCTTAAGGCTGAGCGCCAGCACGTCGAATCAAGAGCGATCCGCCGCTGCCATGGCATCACGCTGTTTGATGAACCCTATATGAACGGACTTGTAGATGGTCTGCTGTGGCTCATCGCAAAGGGATGGAAAGCCGTGAGAAAAATCTGATGCGCATATCAAAGACCGCAACCGCAGGCCTGTCAGTCGCCGCCGTTTTCGCGACGATGAATCGCCGCGCGACCGCTCTGGGATGCATCAAGTCTCTTGCCTTGCAAACACGTCCACCCGATCTGGTGGTGGTGGCGGACAACGTGTCCACGGACGGTTCGCCGGAGGCACTGGAACATCTAACCGACCTGCCGTTCGAACTGCTTGTCATCCGGATGACCGACAATCTCGGCAACGCAGGCGGCGTCCGGGATGCGATGGATCTCGCATTTTCGAGACAAATGGACGCGGTTTGGATCCTCGATGACGATTCATGGCCGCGAGCGGATGCTCTTGCCGAGATGTTGTCGAAACCATGGAATCCCACTGTGGTGCGCCATGCGATCCAGATCGACCCGAGAACCGGGCGTTTCACATGGCCGCTACAGGTGGATGACGGAAGGGGCGGATGGCATCTGGTGGAATCCACCGGCGAACTGCCTGCGGTTGATTTCATCAGAAGCCGGATCGCATGGACGGGAGCGCTGGTGCCACGAGAAGTTAGGGAGACCACCGGACCGGTGAACGCGGACCTTTTCATCCGCGGCGAGGACGAAGAGTATCCGCTGCGCATCGAGCGCGCAGGATTCTCTCAGGAGGCGGTAAAGAAGGCGGTGCTGGACCATCCTGGGCCGGACAACCTCGTCCGCTGGACTTTCTTTGGAAAAAAACTCTTCTTTGAACGGGATCTTGCGGATTGGAAACTCTACTACAAGGTGCGCAACATGGTGTGGCTGAAAGGAAGTCAACAAGGCGGATTGCAAGCGATTCGCATGGCTCTTGCCTACGCTTTGGCGGCCGCTTGGATCGATGGGGTCCAACGCCTGCCGCTGGTTCTCGAAGCGGCTCACGACGGCTGGCGCGGCAAACTTGGAAAATGGAGAAAGACCGAGATATAGCGTGGCAGTTTGACCGTGAGGGTCATTTCCAGCAGTTTTTTGTGAATCCAGACGGCGATGATGATTCCCGCAGCGTCGCTCGCAAGGTCACCGACGTCCAACCAGTCAAAGCCATAACCGAACGCGGTTTCAGCGGCTTCGGTTCCAATCGCAAGAACCGCACACAGAAAAGCGGCTGGCTGGCCGCGGACGAAACAGGCGATCACCAGTGTCGGCCCCAACAACATGAGCATGTGCAACAGCGGCCGGGCCTGGACGATGCGGTATTTCACGCGAAGCATCAGGTTCGCGTTTTCGGGCGGTTTCCCGATCGGTGCCAGCGGACCAGCCTCTATCGCAGGCCGCTCACCAGCTTCTGACGAGCGGGCGGTGGCAGACACCTCGTCCTGTCGTGCATGACCGCCGATCTGGAATTGGGAAAACAAGTCTCGCTGGATCTTCCAAGGACCTGGAACAACACACTGACTGACCACGAAAAACCATACTACTGCCGAGCAGCAGGCCCTCCACCACTTGATCCCAGGCCAACTTCGAACGCAGGTGGCCGCCCATGCGATCCAACCCGCCGCCAGTAGCCATGAACCGACCTTCCAGACCGGACGCTCTTCGACGGCTGTGATTTCGAGGTCCGACAAAACGAATCCCCCCGCCCTGCCCATGTGTTCAAGACGCAGTGCCGGAATGGCGGGACGATGCAGAGGTTGGATGATGAAGTTCTCCAAACCACCGTCAATATCGTCCCGGGTAGATCCCACAGGATCGTTTTCCCGTTTTCCAGGATCATCCGGATCATGCCATTCGATGAAAAACCTTCCGTCCTGCCACGGTTCGGCCCCACCGACAAGGCCGTGTGCGGAAAGCCTGAAGCGAAGACGGAGACCACTGACCGCAGTTGCCGCCGGAATCAACAGGCGTGCGGCCACCTGAGGCCCGCCGGACTCCGCATGCAACTCAAGCGCCGGATTGAGAGAACTGCCGCTCCAGACCACGCCTGGCACGGAAGGAGAAGATTCGCGAAGGTCCGCCAAGTGCCAGACGGGCAGACCGGTCGAACGCTGGAAACGGTAGTGCCACAGCACGCAGAGAGCTGTGAGAAGGACGGCAAAGGATCCCAATAGCAAGGTGCGGCGCATGTTCGGAGGGCAGACCATCACGCATTTTTAAGGGTTCCAATCAAATTTCCGAAAATCAGAAGCGGAGAAACACCACGCAATGACGGCAATCTCCGTGGTTGCAGTCCGTTCGATTTTCAGGATTCTTAAGGACACAGTCTCATTTCCACACGCTCAATTCCTCCTCATGGCGATCAGCCGCAGCGAAGCATTCCGAATCCAAGCCCTCCAGCTAACCGACGCACTGTTGGTTTGGGTGTCCTTTTGGTTTGGTTGGCAAACACGCGACGTGGTGCGGCAGATGTTCGGCATGGCCCTTGAGCAAAATGATGTCCGGGAGTCGATCAACTGGGTGCTCTACATCGCGGTGCCTTTCACTCCGCTGATTCTGGAGCGCTTTGGCTTCTACGACCACCTGCGCACGAAAGCAACGGGGAGATCCATTTTCCAACTGATCCAAGGACTCCTGGTCATCGCGGTGATGATCGGCATGTTCGCGATCTTCGCGAAACTGATGGACACACGGCGCCTCGTCCTGGGCAGCGGCTTCATCCTTGTCTTCACACTGCTGCTCGCAAGGGACCGCATCTACGCCGCGTGGCTGAAGCGCCAGTCGCACCAACATTCTGCAAAAGAGCGCGTGATCCTTGCCGGATCCGGTGGAGAAATTGCGGATCTTCTGGCCGAGTTTGATTCCGAAATCACCGATGGATGGCTTATCGTTGAACATTTTGATCTCGGAAGCAGACCAGTGGAGGATCTTTTCAACCTGCTGAAATCCCAAGCCGTATCGCGTGTGATTTTCACCGCCAAGGAAACTGGATTCGACAAGGTTGCCCGTGCGATTGAAGCCTGTGAGTTGCAAGGAGTGGAAGCTTGGATCGCCGCTTCATTCATCCGCTCACAGATCGCCCGTCCGGTGTTTGATGCCATCGGTGACAAGCCGATGCTGGTGCTCAGGTCCACACCCGAACTTTCATGGGAGCTGCTTTGCAAGGAAATCTTTGACCGCGTGGGAGCCACTTTGATCATTTTGGCTACGCTCCCGCTTTGGGCATTCGCCACCATCGGCATCAGTATCCGCAGCAGAGGGGCACCGGTGTTTTTCTCACAGATGAGGGCCGGACGCTACGGACGTCCCTTCCGCATGTGGAAATTCCGAACCATGGTGGCGAACGCGGAGGAGATGCTGGACCAGATCAAACGTGAGCATGGAAATGAAATGCAGGGACCTGTTTTCAAACTCGACCGCGATCCGCGGATCTTTCCGTTCGGAGCGCTGCTGAGAAAACTCAGCATTGATGAGCTTCCGCAACTCATAAACGTGGTGAAAGGCGACATGAGCCTTGTCGGTCCGCGACCACTGCCTCTCTATGAAGTCGAGGCATTCAACGACATCTCACACCGCAGGCGCCTGAGCGTGAGGCCCGGCATCACCTGCGAGTGGCAGGCCGGAGGACGAAACAAAATCAACAGCTTCGAGGAATGGGTGGAAATGGACCTCCGCTACATCGACAACTGGTCCCTGTGGCTTGATTTCACCATCCTTGTGCGGACAATTCCCGCAGTGCTGTTTGCTAAAGGCGCGAAGTGACCCTTCCGCGTGCCTTCCGACCGGTGCCGAAGCCCGCTTTTCCGTCTTCAACATCTGTTTCAAGAATTCCGATGCCTGCGATCTCATCCCTGTTCCTTACCGCTGCATTGGTTCTCGCCGTACTGATCGGCCCGCAAACGCGATCCTACACATGGGGACCGGCCATACTGGCTCTTGTTCTTTCGGTAATGGCGGCGTTGCCTTCATTTTGGCGGAAGAGCAAGGCCCCGGCGGACTTCGGGTTCATGGCTCTCGGTGCCTTGACTGCGACGTGGTTCGCCTGGCGTGCATGGATCTCTCCTGTCGCGGAATTCGGCCAGGCAGACCTTCTTCTCGTATGCTCCTCAGTGGGTGCTTTTGTCAGCATTCGTAGGATATCAGGCCATCCCACTGCGGAACGCATCCTCTCCTGGGGCATCACCATCTTGCTGCTGGCCAACCTGATTGTCATCGCCAGACAGGTGGTCGATCCTACTTATGTTCCTCTTTTCCGCTCGCGTGACGTCCCGATGGCTGTCACGGGATTTTTCGCGCATTACAACGAGGCGGCCAACTACCTGATCGCGTCGGCCATGTTGACGGGTGCAGCGGCACTGTCCGGGAGACATTGCGCGGGCGCCAGGCTGTTCATGGGTATTGTGGCCATTTCAGGTGTGGCAGGAGTCTGGTTCACCCACTCGCGCGGCGGCATTCTCGGGGCTGCGATCGCATCCATGGTGTTCGCATGTATCGCGCTGATAATCGCCAAACGCCGTGGCTCGAAATGGTTCGCCCCGGCCGTGATCGCCATTCCAATCATCTTTCTGCTCATTGGCACCTACCTTTTCATGGGTTGGAAGGAAACTCAGAACCTGCGGCAGACGGGGACTGGCATCACGGAATTGCTGGATAACAACTGCCGCTTGTATTTTCTAGGAATCGCCATGTCCTGCATCGGCCTCCATCCGATGGCGGGTGGCGGCAGCAGGAGCTTCAGTTGGGAATGTTACCGCTTTGTCGAAGGGGCTTCCAACGGAGATATCATCACCCACAAACCGGATTTCGTTCACAACGAGTTGATTCAGTCCGCCACCGACTACGGCATTGTAGGGGCCACTCTGCTGGCAGGGCTACTGGTGATCTACTGCATGGCCGCCATCCTGCGTGTGATATTCGAGGAGCGGCCTGAAAATGATGATTTCCGCGATGCATGGCGTCTCGGCGGGATCGCCGCACTGGCCGGAATGCTAGTTCAGTCCTGCTTCAGTTTCGTGTTCCATCTGATGCCCGGGATTCTTCTTCTGGGGATCTGCATGGGGCAAATATCGCGCCCGGCAAATCGTCATCCTGATGCGCGCGCCTCGGGCAACCGGATCCTGCTATCGCTGGCGGCGGTTTGCTCCATCTTGCTGATTCTGCCGGCGGGATGGGATGGCATGAGAGTCACGCGTATCCTGTGGCCCACCCATTTCAGCAAGCACGAGGAAAGCTCGGCGGAAGCCCGGATTGACGCTCTGACAGATGCTTTGAGGATTCTGCCGCTATCCTCGTTCTATCAGGAGAGAGGCGAGGTTTTCCAGTTGCTTGCGAATTCAAAGGAATCACTCGGCTTCAAGGAACCCGCAGAGCGGGCCATCACCGATTACGAGGAGTCGCTTCGGATGAATCCCTTTGATCCTGGTGCCGCCATCAACCGGGCGAATCTGTTGAGCCAGTCACAGCGTGATGCCGAGGCGGAGGAAGGATTCGCCAAAGCGATTCAACTGCAGGGAGGCATGGAACCCGGCTACCGTGCGCGATTTTCCCTAG
>CANBTO010000337.1 GCA_947372405.1 Verrucomicrobiaceae bacterium | reverse complement strand
GATGGTGAAGATGTCGGAGAGGTATTCTTGGAGCGGATCGGCCCCGGCGGCACCGAGCTTGCGGGCGGGGGTGGGGGCGACGGGGGAGAGGATGGCATCGACAGATTTAAAGACGTTTTCGAAGTCGCGGCGGATGAGGGTGCGGACTTTTTGGGCGCGGCTGTAGTAGGCGTCGTAGTAGCCGGATGACAGGACGTAGGTGCCGAGAATGATGCGGCGCTTGACCTCGGGGCCGAAGCCTTGCTCGCGGGATTTTTTGTAGAGGTCGAGGATGTCGGTGGGATTGGCGGCGCGGTGGCCGTAGCGGATGCCGTCGAAGCGGGAGAGATTGGACGAGGCCTCGGCGGGGGCGATGACGTAGTAGGTGGCTACAGCGTGCTCGGTGTGGGGCAGGGAAATTTCGACAATTTCCGCACCCTGGGCGGCGAGGGACTGGATGGCGGCTTCGACGTTTTTACGAACGCCGGGGTGGATGCCCTCGCCGAAGTATTCCTTGGGGATGCCGAGCTTGAGGCCTTTTACGCCGGCATTGAGAGAGCGGAGGTAATCGGGAACTGGGGCGTCGAGGCTGGTCGAGTCGAGGGGATCGGGACCGGCAATGGCTTGGAGGATGAGGGCGGCGTCTTCGACCGATTGCGTGAGCGGGCCGATCTGGTCGAGGGAGGAAGCGAAGGCGACCAGACCGTAGCGGGAAACGCGACCGTAGGACGGTTTCAGGCCGACGACGCCGCAGTGGGAGGCGGGCTGACGGATGGAGCCGCCGGTGTCGGAACCGAGGGCGGCGATGGCGGTGTGGTCGGCGACGGCGGCGGCGGAACCACCGGACGAGCCGCCGGGGATGCGGGTGGGATCGTGGGGATTGCGGGTGATGCCGAGGGCGGAGTTTTCCGTGGAGGAGCCCATGGCGAACTCGTCCTGGTTCATGCGGCCGAAGGGGATGGCCCCGGCGGCGCGGAGCTTGCGGATGACGGTGGCGTCGTAGGGCGAGATGAAATTTTCCAGAAACTTCGAGCCGCAGGTGCAGGGTTGGCCGAGCACGTTGATGTTGTCTTTGATGGCGATGGGGATGCCGCCGAGGGGGAGCGAGAGGTCGGTATTGGCGGCCTCGGCGAGGGCGGTGTCGAGGTGGTGGGAGAGGTAGGCTCCGGTGCGGCCTTGGTCGCGGGCGGCGATTTCCCCGGCGAGCTTGGTGAGGATGGCGGCGGGGGTGGTTTCCCAAGCGAGAAGCTGGCGGCGGAGGGTGGTAATAGACATGAGAGGGTGGTTTGGAATCTGGGATCAGGCTTCGGTGACGACTTTGGGGACGCGGATTTGGCCTTGGGCTTGGTCGGGGGCGTTGCTGAGCATCGCGGTTTGGGAGAGGCTGACGTGGGGGATGTCCTCGCGCATTTTCCCGAAAACGGCGGTGGCGTGGGCGGTGGGGGCGATGCCGGAGACGTCCAATTTCGAAAGTGCCTCGACGTGGCCGAGGATCGCTTCGAGCTGGGGTTGGAAGGTGGCGACTTCGTCCGCAGTGAGTTCGAGGCGGGCGAGATTTGCGACGTAGCGGACATCGATATGGCGGTGCGACATGGGTGGGAGGGTCTGGAAAGTCTGCGGAATTTCCAAGTGCCAAGTGCAAGAAGGAGGAAAGTTGGGGCAGTTCTTAAAATTCTTTGAACGTTTGGAATGATTGAAGGTCTTAGTCCTATGAAAGCAGCGAGCAATCGCACTTTCAATGTAAGGGTGTTACAGCACAGTTGTCTGAAACTTCCACGGGTGTGGGTGAGTAAGGCGATTTAGGCCGCCGGGGAAGGGACTCCCCGGCGGCCATTTTTTTTTTGAAACGCGATGCACGGGATGCCTATTGGGCTAGGAGATCCTGGATTCGATTGACCGTGGCGGCGGCCTTGGCGGGTAGTTTGGCTTGATCGTAGGCGTCTTTCAGGCCGAGCAGGGCATTCATGTCATTGGGAAACGCGGTGAGCGCGCGTTCGTAGGACTCGATGGCATTCTGGGGTTTGCCGGTAGCGAGGTAATATTCGCCGAGGTGGATGGCCATGGGGGTGAGGATCATGGGGGGGAACATCATGGCCGAGGGATGTTGGCGGTCGGCGGCGGAGGCGAACCAATTGTAAGCGGTGCCGATACTTTCCTTGGGGCCGGCAAGAGTGAGGCGGCCATGCAGGTCGCTGGCCAGCACCTCAAGCGCCCAGAACGCGCGGGTCCATGCGGAGCGCTCACCGGTGGCGCTGGCGTCGGCCTGACTTTTACTCATTTCCTCACCGTGATGCGTGAGGGCGGCGACGACATCGCGAGCTTCCGGGATTTTCCCCTCATCGATCAAGCGTCGGGCTTCGAGGGCGAGGCGGATGCCATCGATCCACCAGAAGGCGAGCGAGCTGGGAAGGATTTGTTTGAGTGTGGCGGGATCGGGTAGGGATTCCATGGCAGCGCTGGCGTTGCCATGCAGTCCGCGATGCAGGAGGACGCGGGCGGGGAGGGTTTTCGCCTCCCAAAAAAGCAGGCGCACGCCGGGTGATGCGGGGCGGTTTTTGGGAAAGGGCGTGGCGGCGAACTGGCGGGCGGCGGCGAATGAGGTATCGAAATCCCCTTTTGAGACGAGTGCGACGATGCGGTAACACTCTGACTTCACCCACTCCGGGCAGTCCGCGACAGTGGCATTGCTTTGTTTCATCCATTTTTCAAAATAAGAAGATGCGCGACCAAAGGCGGAGACGGCCTTGCCGTGCTGGCCGCAGCGCCATTCGTAGTGCCCTAACAAATGCAGGTAAGGGCCGTAATCCGGAGCCATCTGGCAAAGTTTGCGGGCGAGAATTAAAGAACCGGCGAGGTCGGGGCCTTCCGCGCGGATGGTGAGCAGGGCGTTGAGCGGGACGGGACTTTGGGGGTTTTCCGTGATCAGGGTGAGGAGTGATTTTTCCGCAGCCTCTTGATCGGGCGTGGCATAACCGAGCTCGTCATAGCCACCCCGGCTGAACAGCGCGGCGAAGATCACCGACTGCATGTCGTTGGGGTATTGATCGGCGACTTTATGAAACGCGTTGGCTGCGCCCGCCGGGCCTTCTTCGATGTATTTGACCAAGCCGTAGGCGTAACCGCGCTCAAGCTGGCTGCCTTTGCCATGATCCACGAGATCGAGCAGGCGGGCGGTGACAGCGATGCGGGCGGGGTCGGTTTCCGGCGATGGCGAGAGCAGGGACATGAGCATTCCCCAATGGGCGAGCAGGCAGTCCGGATCCTCGCGCATGGCGGCGGCGAAATGGCGGCTCGCTTCGAATTCCCAGCCACCGTGCAGGTGGTTCATGCCTTGGTTGACATGGGCCTGCGCGCTATCTGTCGCGGCGGTCACCGCCATTTGGATGCCGTTGGGAAAAACCATCGGGGTAGGTTCGCCCAGAGCTTTCACGGCATCCGGGATGGCAGCTTCCACACTAGGTAACTCTTGGGGCGCGGCGGGCACAACTTTGACCGGCGCTTTGGGTGTCAATTTCGGTTTCTCACCCACCGCCACCGCGCAAGTGGCGAGCAATGCTGCGAGCAAATGAATTTTCATGGTGCCCCTATGAGGACATGTGCGACGGGCGGCACCAAGCAAAATGACGCTGGCATGTGCGGCCGAGACCCGCTTATTCTCCCGGCCATGAAGCTTGGTGTCATTGGATGTGGAAAAATGGGGACGGCATTGATCCAAGGAGCGATCCGTGCCGGGGTGGTGGCGGCGGCGGATGTGTTTGGCTGTGATCCCTTCGAGAAATCCCGCGAGGCATTCGCCAAAGCGACCGGGGCCAAGGTCGCCACCCAGTTGGGCGAAGATTGTGAGGTGATCCTGCTATGCACCAAGCCGCATGATGTTGTTGGGGCTTTGACAGCGGCGGGAAAAATCGCAGCGGACGAGTCACGGTTGGTGATTTCCATCGCGGCTGGGGTGACGCTTTCCGCCTTGGAAGCAGCGGCTCCTGAAAATTTCCGAATCATCCGCGCCATGCCGAACACCCCGGCACTTCTCGGCCATGGTGCCGCCGGATACTGTCTGGGAACTCGCGCGAATCCGGCCGATGCCATGACGGCGCAGACGCTGCTTGCAGCGGTCGGGCTGGCGGTCGAGGTCCCCGAGCGGCTGATGGATGCGGTCACCGGCCTGTCCGGCAGCGGGCCGGCTTATGTGTATCTGGTCATCGACGCGCTGGCCGACGGTGGTGTGCGGGCCGGGATTCCACGGGCAGACGCCCTGCGCTTAGCGGCCCAGACCGTGTTTGGCGCAGCAGCGATGGTCTTGGAAACCGGCGAACATCCCGCCGTGCTCAAGGACATGGTCACCTCTCCCGGCGGCACCACGATCGCCGGGCTGGCGGTGCTTGAACGCCACGGTTTGCGGTCCGCGTTGATCGAGGCGGTCAGTGCTGCCACTCAGCGCGCGACCGAACTTGGCAAGTGAGCCATTTTGGGCTTTCCCAGCCACTGCGTCCACCTATGCTGTCGCACATGATCTATCGGCTACCTGCCATTGCGTTGCTCTCCGCCACGGCATTTTCCCTCTTCTCCTGTGGCCCTGATCCCGATATGCCAATCATGGCGGGAAATACTCAGGCCGCTGCGCAGGAGGGCGAGAAACTCTATCAAAAGGCAAAACAGGCAGACGACGCGGGTAAATCCAACGACGCCATCAAGCTCTACGACAAGATGGCCACGCGTTACCCCTTCGCACCGTCCGCCGCGCAAGGCCGTTATCGACAAGCACAGTTGCTAGAGCAGAAAGGGGAAATCGTCAAATCATTCGAAGCCTATGACAAATTTCTTTCCCACTACCAAGGCAGCGCCCTCTACACCACCGCCCTCAATCGTCAGGCGGCAATGGCGCAGTCCGCTGCCGACGGCGATGTGAAAACCAGCATGTTAGGGCTGAAGACAAATTTGCCGCTGGATAAAACCGTGGAAATGCTCGGCAAGGTCCGCGACAACGCTCCCAAATCCGCCACTGCCTCGAGGGCCCAGTTCACCATCGGTGAGCTGTACGAACAAAAGAAAAAATCCAAGGAAGCCATCGTCGCGTATCGCCAGCTTGTGCGTGATCAACCAGGGAGTTCCCAAGCGCCGGAAGCGCTCTTCCGGGTCGGCGTGATTCTAACCGCCGAGGCGGATCGCGGCAACCAGAACCAGGCCAACCTCGATCTCGCGAGCGAGGCTTTCAATGATTACCTCATTCAGTATCCCGGCCACTCGCGCAATGCCGAGGCCCGCAAGTTCATCGCCGGTGTTAGCAGCCGGGACCTCCAAAAATCCTTCGACATCGCCGAGTTTTATCGGAAAACCGGCAAAGCGGAATCTGCTAAAGTCTATTACCGCGACATCGTGAAACGCACCCAGTCCGGCTCCTTGCACGACCAGTCTCGCGCCCGGCTCAAAGAGCTTGGTGAATGATCCCAAGCGCTCACCGATCATGAAATTTCCCGCCCTGTTAGCTTCCGCACTTCTGATGGTTTCCTGTGCCGGCTATCACTTGGGAAATTCCAAACCCGCCTCCCTGCAAAAGGTGAATACCATCACAGTGCCGATGTTTAAAAACGCGACTCTCCATCCCCGCGCCGAGGCCTTGGCCACCTCCGCCGTGGCGAACGCTTTTGTCATGGATGGCACTTACCGTCTCGCAAGCTTGGATCAAGCGGACGCCGTGCTCGAAGGGGAACTCCAGAGTATCAAATACACGACCATCCGTGGCACCCGCTTGGATACCCTACGGCCAGCGGAACTGAGCAACACCGTGACCCTCACGTGGGTCCTCCGCGATGCGAAAGATCCCACCAAGACGCTCGCTTCCGGCAGTTCCACTGGATCCAGTGAACTCTTCGCGGGATCCAACCTCCAGACCGCCCGCAACAACGCCCTGCCCGAGGCGCTCGAACACGCCGGTCAGGCCTTGGTCTCGCGCTTGTCTAACGGTTTTTAACATGGCGCAGCCGCATGACTGGCGCTGTGGTGCAAGGTTTGGAATTTCACGCCGTATTATGGTTCCAACCAT
>CANBTO010000336.1 GCA_947372405.1 Verrucomicrobiaceae bacterium | reverse complement strand
CAATACCTTGCCGAAGTCACGCGAGCCGTTATCGGGAAGATCCACCCCGGGTGGTTGTTGCACGGCGATTTCCGGAGTGACTCCGTTGCCGGTGAGGGTGATGTTGAAAGGGCTCTCGTTCGAATCGTTGTTTTCGATGTGGATCGCGGCGGTCCTGGGGCCGTCGGCGGCAGGTGTGAACTGCACGGTGAAGGTGGTGCTACCGCCGGGTGCCACCGGAGCTGCCGGGCTTGTGGAGATGGAGAAATCACCGGCGTTCACGCCGTCGATGGTGATGCCAAGGCCTGAGAGATTGGCGGTTCCTTTGTTGAGGATGCTGAAGGTCAGGTTGCGGCTGGAGCCGGTCAGGACGTTGCCGAATCCCCGCGTGCCGTTGTCAGGCACGTTTTTGCCAAGAGGTTGTTCGACGGCGATTTCCGGCGCGAGCCCGGCACCTGTCAGCGTGATGTCGAACGGGTTTTCGTTCCTGTCGTTGTTGGCGAGGTGCAGCGCGGCGGTCCTTGTTCCCGGATTCGAGGGTGCGAACTGAACGGTGAAAGTCGTGCTTTTTCCGCCGCTCACGGGGGCCACCGGGTCGGCTGTGACGGTGAAATCCGCTGCATTCGGGCCGTCGATGCTGATCTCAAAGCCGGCGAGGTCGGCGTTTCCGCTGTTGAGGATGGTGAAGGTCAGGCTGTTGTTGGAGCCGACCAGGACGTTGCCGAAGTCTTTGGAGCCACTGTCGGGGATGTCGGTCCCCACCGGTTGTTCGACGGCGATTTCCGGCGCAAGCCCGGTGCCTGTGAGCGTGATGTCGAACGGGTTTTCATTCGCGTCGTTGTTGGCGATGTGGAGCGTGGCGGACTCGCTGCCCGAGGTAGTTGGGGCGAATTGCACGGTGAACGTCGTGCTTTTTCCCGGGGACACCGGTGCCAACGGGCTTGCGGTGATGGTGAAATCGGCAGCATTCGTGCCGTCGATGTTGATCCCCAGGCCGGTCAGGTCGGCGCCGCCGAGGTTGTTGATGGTGAAGGTCAGGCTGTTGTTGGAGCCGACCAGAACGCCGCCGAAGTCCCTGGCACCGGTGTCCGGGATGTCCGTGCCCAGCGGTTGCTCGACCGCGATCTCCGGCGTGCTCTGCACGTAGTTGAGCGTGATCGCCCCGGTAGCCGCGCCGGTATCCGGATTGGTGCCATCCACGGCGATCCGATAGACCGTGCCGGCCACCGCATTGAAAGTGACCAGGCTCGGGCCGATCACCGTGGAAGCGTTGTTGTTGCTGGCGATTTCGGTCAGGCCGCCAACGGCATTGCCGGTATAAACGGCGAGCACCGTGTCGAAGTTGCTCCCGTAGGTGTCGATGGTGGCCGTGCTGGTGTAGGGGGCCTTCCAGCGATACCAAACCGAGGCGCCGCCCGGGTTTCCGGCGTGGTCGGGCTCACCAAGTTCCTTGGTGGCGTTGATGTTGTCACCGGTCACCGTGCCGGAATAGCCCGGGAGCACCTGCGCGTTGGCGAAGTTGTCGTTGTTTGCGCCAATCGCGGTATCTGCGCAGAAGGCGAAAACCGCCTGGGCGAGCAGCAGGAAGGACCAGCGGATACGGGATGGAATCATGCGTCCATGCTGAAGGACGCAAGTGCTGGACGGCAAGATCAAATGCAAACTGACGGACTCTACTTCGTAAATGAGGAATACGATGGGTGTGGTAGTGAGCGTTTCTGGGCGTGAAAAACTTGGCAATCGAACACCGCTGTACAGCCGTATCCGCCTGGTTTGGCGGCGTCTTCTCCCGTTAGCCGTTTCCGGTGGGCTGAATTTCCGGTGTCGGGCTGAATTTCCGGTTGCCTTGAGTCTGCGGAAATGAGAATGGCCTCTGGCGAATGAGGGATTATCGGCTGTGTGCCGGATGCCCAGCATGCAGAATCGACGATCCCCCAATGCGGAAACCCACCCTACTGGAAACCATGGGAATCGTTCGCCGGACCGAGTGTGGCACCCGGATTACGGCGGCACTTGTTGGTGTCATGCTGGCGGTTTCAGCGGGTCTGATTGCCCTCAACAAGCCGGGGGAACCCTTCGTGTCCCTAAGCTATGACATACCATTCTTCATGATGAATCATCAGGCGGGCGGTGGTTCCGGCATCAGCATCGTCTATATAAACAATCTCGATCATGGTTTGCTCGACCGCAAACCGCAGGCCGCGATTCTCGACAAGCTGGCCGGAGCCGGGGCGAAGGCGGTGCTGTATGACATCGTTTTTGACACCGAATCCAGGAATCCCGAAGTCGATAAGGAATTTGCGGCAGCCATCCGCAGGTTCCGCGGGGTCGATCCGGACGGGGTGCCCGTTGCTGGACGTCCGCGGCGATATGTCTTCCTGGCATGCGAACGGAAAACCTTCAACCGGTCCGGCATCGCCGGCGAACAATTGATTCCCCCTACGGACCAACTCCTCGCTGCGGCCGATGATTTCGGCATCGTGTCCCAGGACGACAAAGCCTTCACCATCCGCAAACTTTCCGTTGGCACGGTCGACGAACCTTCGATGATTTGGAAGGCAGCCACTGCGCTTGGAGCAAATCTTGAGGAAAACCGCCGGATGGAGACCCGCTGGCTGAATTATGCAGGTCCTCCAACAGATCCGAAGGATCGGTCTGCGCCGAATCCATTCTTCTCATGTGGCGCAGATAGCGTGGTTTCCGGAGAATTCAATCCGGAGCTTTTTCGCGGCAAGATCGTTGTCATAGGTGGCGAACCATCCATTCTCGGTGATGCACTTGGCAACGATCTGTTTTCGACTCCGTACCATCGTTTCCGGTTAGGGCGGAAAATGCCGCTCATGAGTGGCGTGGAAGTTCAGGCCAACGGTCTGGCCAATCTCATGCTGGGGAATTGGCTGAAGCGCGCCAGTCCGGGCTTCGACCGGATCCTGATCATCATCACAGGAATCCTGGCGGGGGCCTGTTTCACCTTCATGCGTCCGGTTTCCGGAATCCTCACCGCTATCGCATCCGTGATTGCATGCGGAACGGCTGGATATCTCCTCATCGAACATGGCAGGATCTGGTTTCCGTGGAGCGCGGTCGCGTTCGTGCAGGTCCCGCTGGCGTTGGTCTGGGGCAGTGCCGCCCATTCCTATGTCGAAAGGTTCTTCCGGGTGAAAATCACGCAGGAACAAACCGCTCTGCGCGAAGCGTTTGCCAAATACCTGTCTCCTCAGATGCTGGACCGGATGACCGCCCAGAACTTCAGTGCCAATCTCGGCGGTGAAAAAATCCATGCTGCCATCATGTTCACCGACCTTGAAGGCTTCACCGACATGTGCGAGAGGGTCCGTGATCCCGCGCGGATCGTCGAGGTCCTCAATGACTATTTCCAGCGCACGACCGGTAGTATCTTCGATCATGACGGAGTGATCATCAAGTTCCTGGGAGATGCGATTTTCGCCGCATGGGGAGTTCCTCTGGCCGACACGGATGCTCCGGCCAAGTCCGCCCGCGCGGCGTGGAAGCTGTTTGAGAACGACAAGTTTTTTGTCGAGGGAGTCGAACTGCGAACCCGGATCGGACTGCATTTTGACGAAGTCGTCGCGGGCAATGTCGGCAGCCTCCGGCACATGGATTACACTTTGATCGGAGACGCGGTCAATCTCAGCTCCCGCCTCGAAGGCCTTAACAAGATGCTGGGCACCCATATTCTCATGAGCGAAGCGGTCCAATCCCGACTAGGTGTCGAGTTTCGCTCGCGACGGATAGGCAGATTCAGATTCAAAGGCCGCACCCAAGTCACGGTCGTCCATGAGTTGATCGGTCCGGTGGTGGAGCATAGGGAACCGGAATGGATCGGGACATACCACGAAGCCATCGCTGCTCTCGAGGCAGGCGAGGCTTCGCAGGCTCTCGCGCTTTTCAACGATGTTATTACCAGTCGGGGCACGCGCGGAGACGGACCTTCGCTGTTCTTTATCAATCTCATCCAGTCGAAACAACTGGTCGTGGACGGTATCATCGATCTCAAGGAAAAGTGACAGTGTCATCAGCGGATCCAGGCCCAGCCCGTCAGCCGTAGCGGCTCCGGTTGACAGCCGATGTGGCGCAAGGAATGCGGAAGGGCGGGCCTGTTTCCATGCAACAATGGAATTGACTAGATTTTCAGCACGAAACTTGCTTTTTGGCCCTTTGCATGATTGTAAAACTCTCTCCACCCTTCCTCTTTTGACCGCGAGGATTCCAACAGATCGCCCGACTCCGACCATGCTCGCTGGTATGTGGATGTTTTTCTCCACCCGTCTTGAATATGGGAAATGCCGAAGGTTTCCGGCCATCGGCACTGTTTCGGCTGCTTTGCTTTTGACCGGGGTTTTGAGCGCCCAGAATGCGACCATCCTGGAAATCGGAAACATCGTTCAGACCGCGTCCGGCGGGAAAAGCGAATGGATCAAGGCCACGCAAAACCAGTCGCTGGCCATTGGCGACCGAGTGCGGACGCGGCAGCACAGCCGGGTCGCTCTGGCCCTAACAGGCCTTTACACCGCCCGCCTCGATCAATTCACCACCGTCGAAATCACCCGTGGGCTGATGGATGCGGGAAAGCCGAAGCTGGATCTGCAGGGTGGAGCGGCCTTCATCTTCAGCCGCGAAAAAGATGGGGAAATGGATATCATGACCCCCGGAGCGAACGCCGCCTTGCGCGGCACGCAACTTTTCGCAAGAGTGCTGCCGGGCGGAAAATCATTCATCCAAGTGCTGGAAGGCCACGTCGAGATGAAAAATTCCGGAGGCCGAATTCTGCTGGAATCCGGTCAAGCTGGTGAAGCTAGCCCCGGCCAACCGCCTCGCAGAACGGCGGTGATCGATGCAAAGAACATTCTCCAGTGGGCGCTTTATTATCCTGCCGTTCTGGATCCGGCCGATGTGGCGATGTCGGATGCCCGGTCGGAATCGATCACGGCCTATCGCAAGGGCAATCTGCTGGATGCCCTGAAAACCCTTCCCGACAATCCGCCACGGGATGCCAATGGCCGGCTTTACCACGCGGGCGTCCTGCTCGCGGTCGGCAGGTTGGACGAAACACGCCAACTTCTCTCAGGAGTTCCCATCACCCATCCCGGAAGACGCGCTCTGGACCGGATGATCGCCGCCGTGCTTCTCCTGCCGGCCGACGAGTGGCGCGTGAATGAAATCAAGACCGCATCGGAAGCGATGGCGGAAAGTTTTTACCTCCAGTCCCGCACCAAACTCGAAGAGGCGAGGATCGCGGCGCTGCGGGCCACCAGACTGGCTCCCGATAACGGCTTCGCATGGACCCGGCTCGCAGAGTTGGAGTTTTCCGCAGGCCACACCAAGGCCGCCCGTGCCGCCATTGAGAAAGGCCTCTCCTTAGCTCCGGAAAACGCCCGCGCCCATGCGCTTCGAGGCTTCATCCTCAGCAGTGAGAACCGCATCGTCGATGCGCGGACGGCCTTTGAAACTTCGGTCCGACTCGATGGTGGATTCGGTAACGGCTGGCTCGGGCTGGGTCTCACCAAGATCAAAAAGGGCGATCTGGAAGCGGGCCGCATCGATCTCCAGACCGCCGCCACCGTCGAGCCGAACTCTTCGGTTTTCCACAGTTATCTAGCCAAGGCGATGAGCCAGGACGGCCGTTACGAGGAAGCCGCGAAGGATCTCAAACTCGCCAAACAGCTCGACCCGAACGATCCCACGCCATGGCTCTATTCCGCCTTGCTGCACCAGGAACAATACCAGCCGAACCTCGCCATCGGCGAACTGGAAAAATCCATCGAACTCAATGACAACCGCCGGCTCTACCGCTCCGCGCTGCTGCTCGATGAGGACCGGGCGGTGCGTGGCGCAAACCTCGCGAAACTCTATCAATACAACGGCATGAGGGACGTCGCCGTCCGCGAGGCCACCCGCGCGGTTGAGAGCGACTACACCAACTCCTCGGCCCACCTGTTCCTCGCAAACTCGTTCGACGCGCTGCGGGATCCGAACCGCAACTTGCTCCGTTATGAGACGCCTTGGTTCAACGAACTGCTTTTATCCA
>CANBTO010000335.1 GCA_947372405.1 Verrucomicrobiaceae bacterium | reverse complement strand
CGATGCCGATGGATATGCCGACGAGGGTGAGCCCGGTGCGGACCGGACGCCGGAGGAGACCACGGACGACGATGGTGAAAAACGTCATGTCAGGATTCCAAGGCTGGAGGGTTGCTATCCGAAACAATCCGGCCGTCCATCATGTGGATGACACGTGAGGCGCAGGCCGCGATGGACGGATCGTGGGTGATGAGCACCAGCGTCATGCGGTGCTGGTGGTGAAGGCGGATGATAAGATCGAGAATCAGGTGCGCGTTTTCGCTGTCGAGATTGCCGGTCGGTTCATCGGCCAACAGGACAGACGGATTGTTTCCCAGGCTGCGGGCAATAGCCACTCGCTGGCGTTCGCCGCCGGAAAGTTTCGCTGGAAAATGATGGATGCGCTGGCCAAGGCCCACGGCTTCCAGCAACTCCATCGCACGCTGCTTCCGGTCAGCCGCAGTGCGTTCGGTCTCGAACATCGGCATCTGCACGTTTTCCAGGGCGGTGAACGTCGGCAGAAGATGGAATGCCTGGAAGATGATGCCGATTTCCCGGGCGCGGTAGCTCGCGGCTTCCGCGTCGCGGGGGAGTGGTTTGCCGCGATAGGTGAGTGAGCCGCCGGCGGGTTCGTCAAGTGCGCCCAACATCTGGAGCAGCGTGGTTTTACCACAACCGCTTGGGCCGGTGATGGCGACAAACTCTCCCTGAAGAATACGCAGGTCCACGCCGCGGAGTGCTTGGACACTACCTTCGTCGTAATCCTTTTTCAGACCAGTCAACTCATAGACGCGTGAACCGGATGCATGGGAGGAATTCATGATTGCGGGTCGGTCCGGTTCCACTGGACTCCCACGCGTGGATCGGCCAGCGAGCGGAACAGGTGGATCAGGGCGTGGCGGTAGCTGGGAAATGGATGGATCTCATCGGGATGCTTCGGTTCGAGGTCCGGAGCCAGTCTCGGGAGCTCCGCATGCGGCAGGCCGACGTGGAGGTGATGAAGACCATGAAACGGCTCGTGCAGCAGGGTGAAGGCCACCAGTTTTCCGGTCCAGTTGTCCGCGATGATATTGCGGGTGCCGCTATTAGCCGTGCTGCCGGTCAGGCCGACATGTTCGATGTATTTCCGCCAGCTTTGGAGGTCCGCCGCGACGAATGACGGGATGAAAAGCATCCACAGGAAGTAAGTCCAGATGTCAAAATGCCAAACGGTTGAAATGATGCCGAGCCACACGACCACCATCAGCGAAAGTTCCTGCCAGATGCGTTTGCGTACTTTCCTGCTCCGGATGGGCGAGCCCTTGCGGAGGAAGGTGCGCAGGAACAGGAATGGCACGAAAAACAGGCCGAAGGTGAGTTCCACGAGGGCGATGAAAACACGGAACCAGCGCGGTGAGGATGTGAAAACGAAAGGCCACAGTTCCTCGTCCTTCTCCGTGGTGAAGTGCGCATGATGCGACTGGTGCGATGCCCGATAGAGGCTGAAACTCATGAAGCTCAACAGTCCGATGAGCACGCCGTCGAACTCGTTGAAGGTGCGGTTCCGCCGGAGCAGACCGTGGGATGCCTCATGAAATCCCACCGCCGCCCCGTGCATGAGGTGGCTGATGACCAGCATGACCGGCACGGCCCACCACAGTGAAAGTCCCTTTCGCAGGATCAGGAACATCGCGATTTCCGCGAGCACGGTCATGATGATCACGATCTGGAAAGCCTCGCGACTCACCCAATGTGGCTCGTCGCCGGAGTCTGGCGGCCGTGTTTTCATCGTGAAGCGGTCAGGAGGTTTGAGGTAGGCTCGCCGGAAAACCGGCACGCGTCGGCAAGGATTGTCTGATAGAGGAGGTCAAGGTCCCGGATCTCCGCAAACGAGAAGAGACCGCGACGAAAGAGCCAGACGATCTCAAAACTCTCGCCATCCGCGGTAATCTCACAACCAAGGTCGAAGCGGGCGGTGCCAGTCGAGCGCATCCGCAGCTTGCTGGAAATCCGAGGCAGCACGACGTCCGGCACTGGATGGTTCTGAAGGGCGAAGCGCACGTCGAAAATCGTATGCCTTCCCGCGAGGCGTTCCACGCCGATGGCTGCGGCGAGTTCAGCGAAGGGCATCGCGTTGGCGAAGCAATCCAGTGTGGTTTCCGATACGTCCTTGAGGTGTTCCGAGAAACTCCGCGAGGGATCGACCTGCCCTCGCAACGGCACGACTCCGGCGAAGTAACCCATCGTTTCACGGACGGATTCCCTCTTGCGGTTTGCGACCGGTGTGCCGACGAGGATGTCAAGCTTGCCCGTCCACTTTGAAAGTGTGAGTTGAAACACAGCCAGCAGAGTGCTGAATAGCGTGGTGCCGTGGCTGACAGCCAAAGCTTTCCCGCTGCGGGCGAGCTCCGCCGGGATCGTGGAGACCCAGCGCTCCAAGGGTTCCGATGCAGCCTCCCCATTCCAGATCGGGCTCGATCCGGCGAGGTGGGATTTCCAAAATGTCGTGCGCCGTTCGATCTCGGCGGGCTGCCAGAACGCGCGTTCCGCAGCGGCCCACTCGCGGTAAGTCTGCGCCAACGGCGGCAGCGAGTTTTTCAAGCCCATCATCCCGACGGCGGCTGTCTTTTTCAGGCCGGATAGACCCATGACATAGGCGGTGCAAAGGTCCTGCACGAAGATGCCGAGAGACCAACCGTCGGCGATGGCGTGGTGGAAGGAAAACGCCAGGACATGATCGTTGGCGCCGCGCCGGATCATTTCCACGCGGTGAACCGGTCCTTGAAGGATGTCGAACGGCTGGCGATAGGTTTCCTGCATCACCGCTTCAAGGTCATCACCAGCAGTCAGCTCGCGATAGCCCAACACCGCCGGGACGGACGAACGAATCATCTGCAGCGGTCGGTCTTTCCCTGGTAGAAACGAAGTCCGCAGCGCCTCGTGCCGGTCGATGACCCGCTGGAGTGCGGCTTCGCATTGTTCGCGGGTGACCGGCCCCTTGATCTCGATGAGACCGCAGATGTGGTTGGCGGGATCGGCGACCGCGACGGGCGAGTTTTCCCATAATTCCCGCTGTGGCAGAGTGATCGGCTGGAGACGGGCCTCACCGCTTTCAAGCCAACGTTTGAACTGTGTTCTTGGGTCCTGGGGCATCAGCGAACAAGGTTTTTCCCGACCACTTCACCGGACTCAGACGCACCGCTTATCAAAAGATCGAGATCCTCGTCGGAAATCGATTCGAGGTCGATTTCTTCGCTGCTGGTGTCGGTTTCGGCGACCAAGGTTTTCTTCGGAGCATCGGCATCGCTTCCCAGTTGTTCGGCGATCAGGTTGGCGATCTGGCCGATCGTCCGTGCCCGCATCAGGCTGGTGGGTGGCAGCGCGATACCGATGGAGCTTTCCAGCATCGTCTCGATTTCCACGCCCATGAGCGAATCGAGGCCGAGGTCGGTGAGCGGCTGGTCCTCGCGCAGACTGTCCGGTTTGACCCTCAGCACCGAGCCGACCACGTCACGGACCGCTTCGCCGATGACTGCGTTGCGATCTTCCGCCGAAGCGGCCTGGATTCTGGCGCGCCAGTCGTTGCCACCACCACCGGCTTCCTGCGTTTCGACGCCTGCCGCGAAAATGCGCTCGACCAGCGGATTGTCCTGCATACCGCGGAACGACTGCCTCCATTTCGCCCAGTCCACACGGATCGCCGACATCTGGGTGGAGTGTCCGGTGAGGAAGGATTCCATCAACGAGGTGACTTCGGCGGGTGTTAGAGCGCCGGTACCCTGGCGGGCAAGGAACTCGGCGACACGTTCGTTCCGAGCGACGTAACCTTCGCCACCGAGCACGCCCCAGTTGATCGCCAGCGCGGGAAGTCCCAAGGCCCGGCGATGGTGGGCGAGCGAATCGAGGAAGGCATTCGCCGCGGCGTAGTTGCCCTGCGCCGGGTTGCCGAAGATACTCGAAACCGATGAGAACATCACGAAGCAGTCGAGCTCCATGCCCTTTGTGTTTTCATGCAGCAGCCAGGCGCCGTAGGCCTTGGGAGCCATCACCACGCGCAAGCGATCAGCGGTTAGAGCGGAGAGCGGTGCGTCGTCGATGACCATCGCGAGATGGA
Organism: Verrucomicrobiaceae bacterium; assembly: GCA_947372405.1. The sequence continues at coordinate 1,958 of CANBTO010000335.1, read as the reverse complement.
AAACCCCCTTGAGCGCGGGGATTTCGGAAACGAGGCGTTTCACGTCGTCCGGAGAGCCAATGTCCGCCTTGGCGACGGTGATTTCGATGCCTTGGGCTTCGAGTTTCGCCACGAATTCAACGGCTTCCGGCGTGGATGCTCCACTGCGGTTGCTGAGGACGAGGTGGCGTGCGCCGCATTCGACGAGCCACTCGGCGAGAACCCGACCGAATCCGCCGAGACCACCGGTGATGAGATAGGCCCCATCGGGTTTGATAGAAAAGGCGGGCATCGGCGGTTCGCCTTTGCGCAGGATGAAGGATTCGGCGAAACCGATGACCACTTTTCCGGTGTGCTTGCCACCCGCCATCAGACGGAATGCAGCGTCGATCCGGCTTGCCGGGAACGAACGAAATGGCAGCGGAGTGAGCGCGCCTTTGTCAACAAGCCCGGCGATTTCCGCCATCAGCTCACGGGTTTGGTCTTCGTCTCCCGCGAAAATTGCGTCCATCGCGATGACGTGGAACGAGGAATTCCGGCGCAGTCCCCACAGCGGGATGCGCGAGTTCATGTAGATGTCGCGTTTGCCGATTTCCAGAAAACGACCGGATTCGGCGAGACAGGAAAGGCCCATCGGGATCGCTTCGGCGGCGAGGGCGTTGAGGACAACGTCCACCCCGCGACCGTGGGTGAGTTCCATGACGGACTCAGCGAAATCGCCTCGGCGCGAGTCGATGACATGTTTGACGCCGAGGGTTTTGAGCAAGGCTCGCTTGGTTGGACTTCCGGCGGAGGCGATGACCTCGGCTCCCAGGTGATGGGCGATTTGGATTGCCGCCATGCCAACGCCTCCGGCACCCGCGTGAACGAGAATGCTTTCGCCGGCCTTCATCCTGGCGACGTTGTTCAGCGCATACCATGCCGTCATGAAGACAACCGGCAGCGTCGCCGCTTCCTCGTAGGAAAGATCGGCCGGCATTTTCCTGACATCCGCGGCGCGGGCCAGTGAGTGGGTCGCGAGGCCGAAAACCGCGAGGCCGAACACCTTGTCGCCGACGGCTAGATGAGTGACGCCCTCGCCGACAGCGATCACCTCGCCCGCCACTTCGTCGCCGAAGATCCGCGCGTCGGCCGTTTCAGCGGGGTAAAGCGCGAGAGCCTTGAGCACGTCGCGGAAGTTCATGCCCGCCGCTTTCACGTGGATGAGCACTTCGCCCGGAGCGCAGGCTGGCAGCTCGAAAGGAGTGAATCGCAGGCTGTCCAGCAGACCGCGCTCGCGCGATTCGAGGCGCAGCGGCACCGAGGCATCGAGGCGTCGTTCGTGATTTTCAAACCCACGGGTGATGCGTTGGACGTAGCGGGCCTCGCCGCGCAGTGCGACCTCGCGCTCGGTGTCCGCGTGCAGCAGTTCACTCCACAGCAGGCGAGGATCGTTGGAAGACGCCTCGCTCGGCAGGTCGATGCCACGGCATGCGAAATTCGGATGCTCGCCGAGGATGACCCGGAAGATTCCGATCGAAGGCGCTTGAGCAACGGCGGTGGCTCCCATGCCGATGCCCGCCGGTTGGGCACCACGAGTGACGAGATCGATCCGCAGTTTGGCGGCGGCCACGGTTTCTTCCAGGGCGTGTGTCAGATGCAGCAGCGAGTCGATGCCCATCAAGGCGTCGTCGGCCTTCTCATCGAGCGTCCAAAGCCAGACGAAGCGTTCCGGCGGGGCCTCGTTCACGAACGCGGCGAAAAGTTGTTTCCAATCTTCCGGCTCACCATCGCGGAGGGTGAAATGATCGGCACCCTTGGCCTCGAATTTCCCGCCACGATGCACGACACTGCAGCGCGAACCAGCGGCGGCGACCATCGCGGCGATTTCATTCCCGAGTTCCGACTCGTCCGCGAAAATGACCCAGGACGCTTCGACAGGCGAATCGGGAGCGGGAGTATCTGCCATGGTTTGGCCACCTTTCCGGCCGAGCAGACCG
>CANBTO010000334.1 GCA_947372405.1 Verrucomicrobiaceae bacterium | reverse complement strand
CGGCGGTAATCGTGTTCCTTAACGTTTCCAGCGAAAGCTCAGGGCCAAGAACTTCAACGCGCTCTCGGAAGCGGCTATCGTCGAAGCCGCCTGTGCGGCCGCGCTCAATCCTCATCTCGGCGATTGTTTGTGACAGCAAATCATCTTGTTCCTTCAAGCCTTGGAGGACTTTCCAGACTTCATCGAAGTTGCTGCGAAGTACCGCTTGTTCAATGGTCTCGCCGCGTGCTTTTTCCACATAGAGCGGCACGAGCACGTAGCCGAATTCCTCCCCCGTCTCGGGCGATAGGCGCATCGCCCGACCCGTGGCCTGCACAATATCCACCAAGCTGCGTTTCGGACTCAGGAATGCCACCATATCCACCGCAGGAACATCCACACCTTCTGTGAGGCAGCGGGCATTGGAAAGGATGGCGCGCGGCATGAAAGCGAAATCACGCAGTAGCCGTTCGCGATAGGCAGTATTCATCGCTCCTTCGATATAGGCACACTGAAACCCTTCTAGATGAGTTCCTATGCCTTCCGGTCCATCAGAAGTGAACGACTTTGCAGAAGATACTTTCGAGTGAAACGTGAACACCTTCGAAACGTTGTATTTCTCGATAGCTGACTTGACGGCGATTTGGTTGGCAACCTGCCGTGCTTTCACTTCGTCACCATCAACCAAAACCACGCCAAGGCGGAGTGCCTCGTTGGTAACCATCTCGGAAGTCACGACCGAAATGATAACCTTGTAGTCGGTTATGATACCCGCCTTTGCAGCCGCACTGAACGGCAAGCGATGAACCACCGGCCCGTAGGTTTCAGGCGCGTCCATCGAGAAGACAACTTTCGATTCACCAAACTTGTCCTTCCTCGCCACGTCGTAGTGCCGTGGCGTAGCGGTCATGAAAAGTCGGCGGGCGATAGGCAGGTGCTCATCCTTGAGTGCGAGTGCAAACCTCGCCCCGTCTCGTCCAGCGGTCTTGTGAGCTTCGTCGAACACGGCGAAGTCAAACGGCGGCAAGCCCGCGACGGCTTCCGCGACAACTTTGGTGGATTGATAAGTGGAAAACACCAAGCGCACCGAGTCGGTTGGACGCTCAAGAAAACGCCGCACGTCGGCACTCTTGGTCGTGACGGCAAAGTCGAGGTCGGCCGGACGAACCAGCAGTGAATCCTCCTCCCCTTGAACGGTCGGATCGGAACAGACGCACAAGAACTGGACATCCGGCCAACTCGTTTCATGGAGCCACACGTGCAAGGTCTGGCGAACCAGCGCGAGCGAGGGCAGCAAAATCAGCACGGTGCGCGCATCGAGGCGTTCAGCAGTCCAAAGGGCGACCAAGGCTTTACCGCTGCCGCAAGCCATCAACGCCGTGGCCCGTGGTCCGCGTAACAGGCCGCCCACGATTTCGTCCAAAGCGACGAGTTGGTGTGGATCTGGCGTCTTCCTCTTTGGGGTGGCGGGTTGCTCTGCGAGCCAGGCTTCGATGATCTGAAAATCTTCCGGTGTGAGCCGGTCCAGATCACTGCCCCTGACGAAGATTGCCCCGAGGCGTTCCTCGGCGACGCGAGCCACCAAATCACAGTTGGTGAAAACCAGCCGCCGTCCGCCAACATCAGCCAGGCCATAGAATGTGGACAGCTCGGTCCATGTGAGCGCAGGGCGTCCAGTGCGAAACTTCGATTGATAACAGACTGGTTCATCTGCCGCCGTGACGAATACGCCGTCTACTCCCATGTCCGCTATTGGCAAGCGGAGTTGCTGCCGGAGTGCTGAAGGCATTGAATTTCCCGGCCAGACGTCGCGTGCCTGATAGACTCTCTGCGTGGCAAGGCACGCTTCGGCGAAGATTTCGAGTGCGGCTCCTCGTGCGTGCTCGGTGGGTAGAGCTGCGATTCGCGCTTCAAGCTCGGCGAAACTCTGAACTCCTGCCAGCAAGCCCAGGCCATGGAAATGTTTAGCTTTGGGATGTCGCGGCAGGTTCATTCGTGGTCGTTCAGAATGCTGCGATCGGTCGAAACTTGCGGCGGGTTGAAAAGACTAAGTCCGCGCGGAGGTCCGGGTGCTGGTCGCGGGTAAAAGTGTCCGCCGGTTCCTTGCCGAAGTTGAAGTTGATGCCGCTGATGGCCATGGAAGAATTTTAACCGCAAAGGCGCAAAGGCCGCCAAGGAGCGGAGAGAAGGGATTTGAAGGGGAAGGTTTTGGTTTGTGGGCGAGGATGTCTTGGATCGTGATATGACTCATGATTTGTCATGAGGCTAACAAAGTGGACCAAAGGGGGAAGAGAAAAGAGCGGCGGATCCTTCTTGAGGAGCCGCCGCCGGGTTTGGTGTCGCGTCGGTGTGTCACCGTCGCTGGTTTTCCCCATCGCGGATTGCGACGGTCGCAGACACGCCGCTACAGATGGGATTTAGGGTGTGGGCGGTGCGGGGGGCTTGGGCGGTTGCGGCCTTACCCAGAACACGGACGATGCGGTCGGCTTTCCTTGCGCTTCATGGACTGATGAGCGTGACGCTTGGGAAATACGTTCGGTATCGGGTGGCGTCCCGGGTCAGCAGCATGAAGCCTTCCGCCTGGGCGTGTGCGCCGATGAAAAAATCCGCCAGTGGCGCGGTTTTGGCACCGCCTCTCAGGCGGTAGGTCTTGTAGGCTTGGGCTGCCAGAAAAAGCGCTTCCTTTGGGAGTTCGTGGTACTGCAATCCCAATGACTGAATGGTTTCCTCCACCTCGCCGATCTCGCCCGCATGATGACACAGCTCGGCATAAATCAACGGGTTGATGGCCAATTTCAACGCACAGCGTCCCATTTGTTCGCTGGACCATTCCAACCATGCGTAATCCGCGTCGGTGACGTCGAGAATCACGTTCGTTTCCACCAGGACGAGATCAGTCATCGCCACGGAGTTCTTTCATGATCTCATCGGTGGTTCTGCCATCAGCGCGGTCTTTCCAAATGCCTGTCACAGCCCGGATGCGCTCGCGCATTTCCTCCGGGCAGCGGGGTGGCGTCGTGCGTGGGCAGGCCGAGGGTTGCTCCATCACGGCCAACGACAGGATTTCACGCGCCTCCGCTTCCATCGAGCGCCCGTGGCTGGCCGCCTGCATCCGCAATTTTTGTTTGATCGGCTCCGGGAGATTCCGAATCGTCAATGTCGTGCTCATACCGGACATGTAAGCAATGCATGCATTGCTGTCAACGCTGGTGGCTAAGGGAACTTCTGATGGAAAAACGCCTCACTCCCCCATCCACCGATCAAGCGCGGCTTCGAGTTCCTCGTTGCGGTTGACGTTGAAGGACTCGTTCACCGCCACGGTCACGCGGCGGCCGGCGCTGTTCTGGAAGTGCAACAGGACGGGCGTGGTGCCGGGGTGTTTCGAGATCGCGCTTTTGATTTCCAACAGATCGAACTCGCTGTGGCGGGTGGTCCAGAGCATGAGCTCGAGCGGGCCCTTGCCGTTGGCGGTCGCGCGTTTCGGTTTGAGTTCGGAGAGTTCGTAGCCGGTCAGGCGCTTGCCGCCGGTGCGGTCGTCCACCTGCACGGCGCACTTGAGCTTGATGATGCGGCCGGGCTCTAACAAGCCGGCGTCACGGGCGGGCGTGAAGGTTTCGCCCCACAGCATGATCTCGGAGCTGCCGGTGAAATCCTCGAGCACGAGCACGCCGAACGGCTTGCCGGTCTTGGTGGTTTTTGCGTCGAGCGAGCGGACCATGCCAGCGAAGGGAAAGCGCTCGCGCGGGTTGGAAACGTCGAGGTCCTCCAAGAGTCCGAGCCGCATGTATTTCGCGGAGTCGATCACACCGCGGAACTTATCGAGCGGATGGCCGGTGACGTAGAAGCCTAACAACTCCTTCTCGTGGGCGAGGCGATCGTCCTTGCTCCATTCCTCGACCTGGGGCGCGTTGGCGCTGGATTTCGCGGCCGGGACCGGCGCGGCGAACTCCATCGCATCGAAAAGCGAGACCTGGCCGGACGCCCGGTCCTTCTGCGAGGACGAGGCGGATGCGACGACCTGTTCCAAGCGTGCAAACATTCCGGCACGGGTTTCGCCTGTCCAGTCGAGCGCGCCGGCTTTGACGAGGTTTTCGAGGATGCGTTTGTTGACGACCTTGGAATCAAGACGGGTGGAGAAGTCTTCGAGCGAGGAGAACTTGCCGTTAGAGTCGCGTTCGGCGATGGCGGCGGCCATCGCGCCCTCGCCGCAGTTCTTGATGGCGGCGAGTCCGTAGCGGATGCCCTTGTGGCCGTTGAGCATGAGTTCGGGAGCGAAACGAAGCTGGGAGGCGTTGAGGTCCGGCGGGAGGATCTCGATACCCATGCGGTGGCACTCGGAAACAAACACGCTGATCTTGTCGGTGTTGTGGATTTCGTTGGAAAGCAACGCGGCCATGAACTCGACCGGATGGTTCGCCTTCAACCAGGCCGTCCAATACGAGATGTGGCCGTAACACGCGGAGTGCGACTTGTTGAATCCATAACCCGCGAACATCTCGATCTTCTCGAAGATCTGGTTCGCGAGTTTTTCGCCGATGCCGTTGGTCTTCTCCGCGCCGGCCACAAACTTGCCGCGCTCCTCGGCCATCTTCTTCGGGTCCTTCTTGCCCATCGCGCGGCGCAGCAGGTCGGCACCGCCGAGCGTGTAGCCGGCGAGCAGCTTGGCGGCGTTCTGCACCTGCTCCTGATAGATCATCACGCCGTAGGTGTTGCCGCAGACCTGCTCGAGCAGCGGATGCTCGTACATCGCTTTCTTGCGGCCCTTCTTCACCTCGATCATCTGGTCGATGAACTGCATCGCGCCCGGGCGGTAGAGGGCTAACAGGTCGATGATGTCGTCGATTTTCTCGATCTGGTATTTGCGGCAGGTTTCCACCATGCCGCCGGATTCAAGCTGGAACACACCCATCGTTTCGCCACGGTTGAGGATCTCGAAGGTGGTGTGGTCGTCCAGAGGGACTTTCTCGATCTGGAAATCCGGCTTGCGTTTGCGGATGTGCTGCACCGCCTCGTGGATGACGGTGAGGTTCTTCAGCCCGAGGAAGTCCATCTTGAGCAAACCCACCTCAGTGATGGCGCCCATGTCATACTGGGTGACGACTTCGCCTTCGTTGCCGCGGGTGAGCGGAACGTGTTCGTCGAGCGAGCGGTCGCCGATCACCACACCTGCGGCGTGGATGCCGACGTTGCGGTTGATGCCTTCGAGCTTGAGCGCGTAGTCCCAGAGTTCCTGATAGGTCGAGGACGCTTCGATCAACTCCTTGAGCTCGGGTTTCGTCTCCCACTCGCCCTTGAGGGTGACGCCGGGTTTCGCCTCGATCATCTTGGCGATCCGGTCTGCATCGCCGTAGGACACGCCCATCACGCGGGCCACGTCGCGGATGACGCTCTTCGCGCCCATCGTGCCGTAGGTGATGATGTGCGAGACGCTGCGCTCGCCGTATTTCTTTCTAACATAGTCGATCACCTCCGGCCGGCGGCTCTGGCAGAAGTCGATGTCAACGTCGGGCGGGCTGACGCGCTCGGGATTGAGGAAACGTTCGAACAACAAACCGAATTGCAACGGGCAGATGTCGGTGATGCCCATGGCGTAGGCGACGAGCGAACCCGCCGCCGAGCCACGGCCGGGGCCGACGGGGATGTCATGGTCGCGCGCCCACTGGATGAAGTCCGCGGTGATGAGGAAGTAGGACGCGAAGCCAAGCTGGTTGATGACGCCAGCCTCGTATTCAAGGCGCTGCTGGATCTCGGGCTCTGAGGCTTTCTCCGCGCCGTAGCGTTTCAGCAGGCCCTCCTGGCAGACGCGCAGCAGATATTCCTCGCGCGGGCTACCGTCAGGCGTGCCGAACTGCGGGTATTTCTCGGATGAGGTGGAATCGAGTTTGATCTCGACGTTGCAACGCGCCGCGATCTCCAGCGTGGCGTCGCAGGCACCGGGCGCATCCGCGAACAAGGAGCGCATTTCCTCCGCCGTCTTGAAGTAAACCTCCGGCGTGTAGCGCATGCGGTTCTCGTCGATGAGCAGGTGGCCGGTGCCGATGCAGATCATCACGTCGTGCGCCTCGTGGTCGGTGCG
>CANBTO010000333.1 GCA_947372405.1 Verrucomicrobiaceae bacterium | reverse complement strand
TCTGTCGAGGGAGCATGGCCGAATACCGGTGCTTCCGCCACCTACACCCTCGGTCTCGGTGCCAACAATCTCGGCTATGACATCAGTTTGGTCCGCTCGATCGCGGCATGGGTGAACGCGGGCTTCGGCAACCAAGCGTGGACCTTGGCGGTGCAGCCAGCCGCAGGAGGCGCCTTCGTGAATGTTGCGACGGTGGACTACCAGCCATTCGGAACTTCCAGCGGCGGCGCGACCAAAGTCACACTGTCGAATCTGAGCATCAGAGGCATCCGCGCCCTGAAGGTGACCACCAATTCGGTGAACGCCGGTTCTTTCGTCTGGCGCGAACTGGACGTCGTCGGCACGCCGACCGTCCCCGACAGCATCCCGCCGGTGATCTCCGGCCTCAGTCCGGCGAATGGCGCGCTCTCCGTCTCGCCTGGCGCGAATCTGGTGGCCACTTTCAGCGAAAACATCGCCATCGGCACAGGCAACATCACGATCAAGAACCTCGACGCGCCGTCCCAAATAACGATCCCAGTCAGTGACTCGCAGGTCTCGGTTTCCGGCGCGGTGCTGACGATCAACCCTTCGGCGAATCTCGCCGCCAGCAGGAATTACGCGATACAGATCGCCGCAACCGCGATCACCGACCTCGCAGGCAATCACTTCGCCGGAATCTCCAATGACACCACTTGGAACTTCACTACAGGTAACTCTCCTCCTCAGGATTTCAGCACAACGCAATTCACTTTCGCGGCTGATGTCAGCGCCACCGATCTTCTACAGGGCCTGACGCCGGTCACCACCGGGTGGAATACCGCCAATCAGGCCTCGCCTCTTGAGTTGACCGATGGCATCCACGGGGGTGCTTATCAGGCGGTGTCGAACGACTGGGTCCAAGGTGCCTGGACCACCGTGGGAGCAACCGCCGAATATCATCTTGGCCTCGGCTCCAATGGCGCGGGTTACGACATCACTTCGGTTCAATCGATCGCCGATTGGTTGAACGCGGGCTTCGGCAACCAAGCGTGGACGATGGAGGTGAAACCGGTAGGCGGCAGCTATACGGTGCTTGCCACCGTCAATTACCAGCCGCTCGCCAGCAATAGCGGTGGCACCACCAAGGTCACCCTCACCGATCCAAGCGGGGTGTTGGCCCGTGGCATTGATTACATCAAGGTGACGGCAAATCAAGTCAACGGCGGCGCGAATGCCGGCGCCTTCATCTGGCGCGAGCTCGATGTATTCGGTGTTCCGACCAACGACACAACCCCGCCGATGCTCAGTAGTCTCAGTCCTGCGAACGGTGCTACTGGCGTACCCCCCCCCGGCAATCTCGTGGCAACTTTCAACGAGAGCATCGCTCTCGGCACCGGTAGCATCACGATCAAGAATCTCGACGCGCCTTCCCAGACGGTGATCACCTTGCCGGACGCCCGCGTCTCGGTTTCTGGCGCGCAATTGACGATTCATCCGGCCACCACCCTCGCTGCAGGCACGCACTATGCAGTCCGGATCGATGCCACTGCGATTAAAGACATCTCCGGAAATCCGTTCGCCGGCATCGCCAATGATACTACGTGGAATTTCACGACGGGAATACCCGATCTTACCCCACCAAACATCGTGACTTTGAGCCCCTCGGACAACGCCACGAACGTGAATGTGGCCAGCAATCTCGTGGTGACATTCAACGAAAACATCGCCCTTGGCACAGGCAACATCACGATCAAGAACCTTGATGCCCCCTCCCAAACCACGATCCCCGTCAGTGACTCCCAGGTTTCGGTTTCCGGCGCCGTGTTGACGATCAACCCATCCTCCAACCTCGCCGCCACCACCCGCTACGCGGTCCAGATTGGGAGCAGCGCCATCACAGATCTCTCCGGCAATCCGTTCGCCGGCATCAACAACGACACTGCCTGGAACTTCACCACCGGCACAGCCCCGCTGCGCATCATGTGCCTCGGCGACTCGATCACCGCAGGCTACACCGACAACCCGACGTGGAGTGTTTCATTCAAGTTCGGCTACCGCAGCGGGCTTTACACGCTGCTCACCAACGCCGGCTACAACTTCCTGTTCGGCGGCGGCTCGGCCGAGCCATGGAACAACGCCTACGGTGACCCTTCCCTCGGCGGTACCTACAAACCTGCGCTCGACCTCCGGGACATCGGCCAGGACGGCCACCGTGGCTACGGCGGCCAGACCGTCACCTACCTCAATTCCAACATCCTCAGCTGGCTTGCCAGCGACAATCCCGACATCATCCTGCTCAAGATCGGCACCAACAGCCAGGACCAGAGCGGCCTCAACACCCTGGTCAACACCATCACCACCACCAAGCCCAACGCCCGCCTGATCATCGCGCAGATTATTCCGAAATATACCTACCAATCGGGCATTGTAACCTACAACAGCTACATCCGGAACACCCTGGTGCCGAACTATCAGGCACTCGGCAGGAAAGTCACTTGCGTCGATCTGTACACGCCTTTCCTCACCAACCCGGCCGACCTCACCTCGATCAACCAGTCGCTCTACTCCAACGGAATCAACCACCCCACCAATCCCGGCTATGACAAGATGGCCCAGGTCTGGTTTGACGGAATCAAGGTTCTCGGACTCGGACCTAACACTTTCACCAACTGGATCGGCGGGTTTCCAAGTGTGGGCAGCAAGACAGGTCTATCTGACGATCCGGACGGTGATGGCATCGGCAATGGCGTCGAGAATTACTTCGGCACCAATCCCGGCGCGTTCAACACCGGTCTTGTGGCGGGAGCCAAAACCGGCAATGCCTTCACTTTCACCCATCCGCGCAACGCCACGCCAGCCAGCGATCTCACGGCAGCCTACCTTTGGACAAAGAACCTTGTGAACTTCCATGCCAGTGGCACGACGGACAGCGATGGATCGACGGTTAACATCACCACTCAACAAGACACTCCCTCACCCGGCACCACCACGGTGACCGCGACCGTCAGCGGCACCCCCTGCAGCAGACTCTTCCTGAAAGTGGTGGTGTCTTCCAACTGATCGCCCTTGCCGACTTCAACCTGCAAGAACCAGATGGCGACGGCTTCCACATGCTGGAAACCTTTTCCTGATTGCAGTCGCAAGGAGAACCGGCACGATCCATCCTCTCGATGATCGAGAAGGTTATCGGCCAATTTGGCATCAATCCCACATCATGACATCTGAGGAGGCAGCCAACGGACCACTTGTAGGGGATTCATCCGGCTCCCCACAAAAGCCAACGCCATTGAACAGGCCCGGTATGCTGATGCTGGTACCGCCGAACCAGATGGCGATGACCTTGTTCCGTGTGTCACTGTGGATTCTGCCTTCCGTATTCGGGGCCATGTGTGCCATCACTGTTTCTTTTTTGAACCGCCACGGTCTTTCCTCTCCGTGGAATGTCATCCTATGGCTCCTGCTCACCAGCGCGTTCACCATCGGCGCGGGCTATTACAACGCACTGCTCTCCAACAGTGCCATGCTGGAACCCGCCGGCATCCTCGCCGAACCATTCTCTTTTCCGGAATGCAGGTCTTGATGGTGGCGCTGCTTCTGATACCGTTGCTGATCATCGCATTGCTGCTGGCTTACCTATGAAAGCAACGCAATGGGCCATTGCGATCGCCGTCATCACCCATCACTCCGCCCAAATGGAATCCGCACGCGGCTGCACAGCGGCAGACGACACGCTCAATGCCCCATGTCCGTCGGGGTGAAACCCATGACGATGTCGAACTTCGCAGCCAACTCGCCGGCTTTCGAATCCTTGATGGCCGCGAAGTCCACGATCACGGACTCGCGCGCCTTCTCATCCTTGATCCCTCGCAGCACACCGTCCTTTTCGTTCCTCGCCTCACCCTTGACGTAACACTGCGTCGTCCACTTGTCGCGGCCGCTCATCTTCACCGCGAAGTGGATGTGCGGCGTGCGTCCCGGATAGGCGACGGGCTTGATCGTGCGGAAATAATACTCGCCCGTGGAGCCTGTTAGAAAGCGGCCGAAGCCCTGGAAATTCGCATCCCGTTTGGCCGCGTCGCCGCTGCCGCTGTGGAGATAGACGCCCCTGCCATCCACCTGCCAGATCTCGATCACCGCGTTGCGGATCGGATCGCCCTTGGCGTCCAACAACCGGCCTGTCAGATGCGTGACCTCGCCGACGGCGGGAGTGATGCCGTCGTTGATGATCAGCAGGTCGTTGTCCGTATCCAGCGGCAGGTGGTCCGGATAGAACGGACCCTCGGTCTGCCTCGGTGTAAGCGTCAGTTGCTCGGCGAAGGCACCGGGCGCCGTGAACGCGAGCGCCATGCAGCCGATCAGCTTGCGGCGCGTCCAGAGGTGGGGCATGTGGATCAGGTTTTTGGATGAGTCCATCCGGCAAACATGCCCGGTCATGGATCGGCATCAAGCTGGATTTTCCTGGGGAAACTTTTTATCATGGTTCACCGGCAAAGGGTTTGTGCTTTCGAAGATTTCCCTTGTCGAAAGTGGCGAAGGACTTGGCTCCTTGGTCGCGGCAGGAGCGAATGATCAGCTCGCCCGCAAGATCGGCGCCCTCGCGCAATCCCTTCAGCGAAGCACGGAGGCGGGTTTCATTCTCGAAGCCCAGGTTGTGGCTGGTCATCAACCGCGCGTAAGCATCCGCCACATCCCCGCAGGTCCAATCGTAAAGGCTGCGCAATACCCAGTCCGTTTCCGCGAGAACGAGATCGCACACAAAGAAATGCACGCGTTTCCGGTTGAGCATTCTCAATACTTTTTGGAACTGCGCCTCATCATCCTGCTTGAGATACCGGACGAGAACATTGGTATCCAGCGCCGTCATGACCCGGTGCGTGACATGCGTTTGCCCGCCATGGATTTCACGGCGGACTTCATTTCATCCACTGAGCACGCCGGACCCTTCGACTTCTTGTGTTGCAGGCTCGCGGCCACGCTGGCGAAGGTACCGGTCTTTGCGGAAAGGATGATCCGCCCGTCCTCCTCGATTTCATAAACCAGTTGGTCGGATGGCCGCAGATTCAGCGCGTCCACAATCGCCTTGGGGATCGTGGTCTGGTTCTTGCTGGTAAGGGTGGACTGGGGTATGCAAGGAATCTGGATCAATTCCTTTGTGAGGTCAATACAGAGACTTGGACCGAGCCTCTAGAATATGGCGCGAATTCTATTGCCTGCTCCTCCGATGGTCGGGATTAGAAACTCGACTTTTCGGATTCAACTCCCCATTCATACATCCAGATGAATCGTGGAATCGGATCCCGAAAATATATTTTCGGATTGTGTATTGCGGGTGCCGCATTGCCATGTTGCCTCATCTTTGGAACGGGATCGATTCACGGAACACGTAAAACTCCAATCGACACTCGAGGTGAAATGGCGTCATCAGGAATCCCGGAGAGGGAGATTATTCCCAATTTACGCGGCAAGAGGGTTGGCAGCAAAGTCCTGGCAACCAAAAACCGAACTGCCGAGGAATGGTTTTCCGATGGGCGCTTGGATCGCATAGAGCCGTCCATTCGTCTGGACTACATTGTTCGGCAGTTGGCTTCATCATATCCGGATGAGGCGATCAAGATTCTTGATGCCGAATCAGTTCCAGAAAAACGACTGCATATCGTCCAGGCGATTGCTGAAGAGTGGTCGAAAATCGATCCCGAGGCTTGCCATCGATGGTCGGTTTCGTTGGAGAATGGCGACGAGAGGTTTGCTGCCCTTGCAGCTTGCGTAATTCGTGCTGGGGAATCCGGCTATACCACATCGGCTTTTCAGTGGATAGACGAGATGCCCCACGACGAAATCAGGGACAAGGTTCTCCTTCATTCAATTCCCTCCCTGGTAAGGTTTGATAGAGCAGGGGTGGTCGAGAGGTTGTCAGGATTGACAGATCCAGACCACTATCGATTCGCTTTCGAGACGCTGGTTGAAAACTACATTGAAACGAACGAGCTTCCTTCGGCTGGCACCTACTGGAAGGGACTTCCTCCTGGATTGTTGAAAGACGCATTCGAGACTGCGGTGGTCGCAGCCTTGAAGTCGAACAAATACAAACCCAGCCGAGATGGCGAAATC
>CANBTO010000332.1 GCA_947372405.1 Verrucomicrobiaceae bacterium | reverse complement strand
TATTCGCCGAGAACGCTGACTGCGATGTCTCGATGATGTGGAGCGCGGCGGTGCTCGAACAGGAAGATGCCCTGCCATGTGCCGAGGGTCATGCGGCCGTTCATTACTGGGATGACCTCGCTGGTGCGGGTGAGGGCCATGCGGATGTGGCTCGGCATGTCGTCCGGGCCTTCCTGGGTGTGGATGAACCAGGGAGTGTTCTCCGGGACTAGCAGGTCGAAGTATTTCTCCAGATCGCGGCGGGCGCTGGGGTCGGCGTTCTCCATGATGACGAGGCTTGCGCTGGTATGGCGGACGAACACGGTGACCGTACCGTGGCTGATGCCCGAGCGGGCGACGACCGCCGCGGTTTCCCGGGTGATCTCGGTGGTGCCCTTGCCGCGGGTGGCGATGGAAAACGTCTCGGTGTGCGCCGACATGATTGTTAGATTCCGGAATTCAGACAGAAGACCCACTTGCCGTGGGCGCTGCCGGTTTCCATGGCGGCGTGGGCCTCGCGCAGGCGGTCAACCGAGAGCGAGCCGAAAACGCGCGTGTGGATTTTTGGAAACACGCCGGATTCACAGAGTGTGGCGATTTTTCCGAGAGTCTCACCCTGAACGTGCATGTCCGGTAGTTGGAATTTCGCGCGGGCGGCCATGAATTCCCATGCGATGCGGACGCACTTGGCTTTGAGCGGATCACCGATGTGAAGCTTCTCCTTCGGCTCGACGATGAGCCCCAAAGCGCCCAGCGGCGCGATGAGATCCGCCGTGGTATCCCAATAGGCTTCCGTGTTGTAGAGATTGGTGATGTAAGGGAAGGCGCTGATGCCGAGCGCCTCCGCCTGCGGACGTAGCGGCTCACGGTGGTTGATGACATGATCGGCCCCAAGTGACTCGCACCATGCCATGGTTTCCGGCCGCGATGCGGTGGCCACGACCCGCAGCCCCGCATGGCGGGCGAGGGGAATCACGGCGGATCCAACGCCGCCCGCGCCGTTGATGACGAGCAGCGGTTTTCCTCGGTCGTTTCCGTTAGCGTCCGCTCCCATTCTTTCGAAGAGCAGTTCCCAGGCTGTCAGGGCGACGAGCGGAACAGCCGCTGCTTCCGCGAAGGACCATGAGGCGGGTTTCCGCGCGACGAGACGTGAGTCGACGGCTTGAAACTCCGCGTTGCAGCCGGGTCGCGTGAGGTCTCCGGCGTAGAAGACCTCGTCACCGACATTGAAACCGTGGACCTCGTCGCCCACCGCCGTGACGATACCGGAGGCGTCCCATCCGAGGACGCGCGGTGTGTCGAGCGGCGTGTTGCCGAGGGACGCGCGAATCTTGGTGTCCACCGGGTTCACCGCCACCGCCATGACGCGCACTAACAGATCCCATGGACCCGGAGTGGGTGTTGCGGTTTCGAACTCAACGAGGCATCCGGGATCGGATGATGGCAGGAATTGTCTGGCTCCAATGGCTTTCATGGCGGCTGTTTCCGGTTAGTGCAAAAAGGGTTTCAAACCGATCCATTGGCAGCCGAGGGAGATGATCCACGGTAGCGTCAGGAGACTGAGGACAGTGGTGAAAACGACGATCTGCACGGCGATGGCCGGCCGGCCGGCATACAGGCGGGCGAGAATGATGGGAGTCATCGCCGCTGGCATCGCCGCCTGCACCACGAGCACCTGGCGGAGTTCGGTCGCGATGGGCAGGTATTTCGCAGCGGAGAGAAACACGAGTGGCGCGAGCAACAGCCTCACCACGGAGGAGCCCAGGATGATCCTCCACTGCGGCCTCTCCGCCCCTACCAGGTCCATGATCGTGCAGCCGGTGACCAGCACGCCAAGTGGAAACGCGCCGATGCCGATCATGGAGATCGCCTTGCGCGGCGCACCGGTGAAATGCGTGTCCCAGCCCAGCGAGACCAGCAACAACCCGAACAACACCGCCACCACGGGTCCGTTGATCAGTTTCCTCCAACGGATGCCGCGTTCACCGCTGATGATCATCACGCCCACCGACCACATCGCCAGCTCCACGCCGATGTTGTGGACGAAGAGCACGGCCAGCGCACCCGTGCTCCACAGGATCTCCACCACCGGTGCCGCGGTGAATCCGAAGTTCTGCGTTCCCGCCGCCAACGCGAAGGTCCTCATGCCGGTGCCTTTTTCCAGTCCGATGATCCTGCCCACGATGAGGCCGATGGCGATGCCCGCGAGAATCAGGCCGAAGCCGAGCCCCATAGCGCTTGCCACCGCCGTGCCACTCCTGAGTACCTGGCTGCCGAGGATTTTATCGAGCATGAAACATGGCAACATGACAGTGTAAACCACCCGCATGATGCCCTCGTCGTGCTCCTTGCGGACAATGCCCGTCCAACGCAGGGCCGCACCCGCCACGATCAGCAGATAGACCGGCAATACGGAGGCTATGACATCACCCGGAGAGATCACGGGTGCGAGAGTCCGGGGCGATCCTCCGCCGCACAAGCGCATAATCGACGTTGGTTTGAGCGGGTTTCCAAGGTTGGCGAAAACCCTGATTCGTGTCAGGGTTCGCCATGGAGTTCGCTGAAGTCACCTGCCCCACCTGTTTTGAAGTGTTCGAAGTCGCGGTGCCGCATCCGGACGAGATGCCGACCGAAGTGGACTACGATTGCGAGGTCTGCTGCCGGCCGATGGTGATCGTGTTCACTGAAGACGATGTGTATGCACGCGGCCTGGCGGATTGAAAGCGAAGGCCCGCTGCTCTCCGAAGGATCAGCGGTAGGTGAAAGTGCCCCAAGTCGTCCCGCCGCGCACGGGATTCACCGAGACGTGCTTGTAAACCCCGGAGCTGGCACTCTGGAAATAAAGCGTGATGGTGGAGTTCGAGGCGGGCCCGGCTCCGGCGGCTTTCTTGTAGTCGAGGAACAGTTTGCCCGCCTTCACGCTTTTGCCGTTCAGCGTGTCCGTGACGACGGAATAACCGCGTGCGGCGGGCGTCTGGCTTCCTGAGATGGTGACGGAGGCCAGGCTGTTCGCCTCCACATCGACGAACGTCTTCACCTGATAGATCGCCGGCAGCGCGCTGAGATCCGCGGTGGCCTTGAGTTGCAGCACGAAGCGGTCGCCCGCATTGATTTTCGACAACGGCGTGCCGACCGGCTTGTCAGGAATGACCCAGTTGGAGTTTGATGCGAACTCGCCGTTTTCCAGGTGTTTTTTGCCTGTGTCCACGTAGGCTCGTGTCTGCCAGCCCAGACTCGTGTATTCCATGATCAGGATCGTGAAATAGAAATCCCCGGTGATTTTCGGAACGGTGGCGGGCGCGGTGTTGGTGAAACTGCCGATCTGGCCGCCGGCATCAATCTGGCCGATCGTGAGTTCGGAAATCGAAGTGCCTCCTCCGGACGGGAATGGCGCGGCCGTGACCCAGAGCACCAGCTTGATGGTCCCGGAGAGAATGGAGGTCGGATTCGTCAGCGTCCCGTTGAGCGTGAACGAGCAGTCCGGAGCGGTGTATTTCCATGTTGCCGTGCCAGTGAGCTGGATGGTCGTCGCTTCCAGATGGGCCAGACCGAATAGCGCCGCCGCGATCGCGCACAGGATTGTTTTCATGAAAATCATCTCGATTCAGGTAGCTGCGAAGTCAAGGCGAAAGGTCCTGCCGTTCACTTGTGATATCCACCGGGGAATGGCTTGCAAACCGGCAGTTTCGGTGCGACGCATGCCTGCGTATTTCAGCAATCCGTAACAGGTGGATCCCAATCCTTCATTCCCATCCGCACGCTACTCGGGCCTTCTGCCACAGAAGGGCTGGCCGGCCCGCAACCTGCGTTTCCTCCGCCACCGCATCGTGCCGGGAATGTTCCGCAGGACCGGCGGGGACGTGCTGGAGCCCGTGCTGGATCCACCGGAGCCGGACAAGGTGCGCATCACCTGGATCGGCCATGCCTCGTTCTTCCTCCAGTTTGCCGGGCACTCGGTGATCGTCGATCCGAATTGGGCGAAATGGCACGGCCCGGTGAAACGCCGCCGCCTTCCGGGCCTCAATCTCCATGGGTTGCCCGTGGTGGATCTCGTGCTGGTGACCCACGCCCACTTCGACCACCTGCACAAACCCAGCCTCAAGATCCTCCAGGCGCGTGAAGGCATCGTGGTGCCCATCGGCAGCGGCTCGCTCGTCAAACGCCTCGGCTTTCCCGCCATCCACGAGATGCAGGTCTGGGAGGAGCTGCATTTCGACCAGTTGGAAATCATCCACACTCCCTCCCATCACTGGGGCGCGCGCTTCATCCACGACGTCCACCGCGATTTCGGCGGCTACATCGTGCGAGCCGGCGGCAAGAGCGTCTTCCATTGCGGAGACAGCGCGTATTTCGACGGCTTCGGGGAAATCGGCAGACGTTATGAAATCGACGTCGCCCTCATGCCCATCGGCGCCTACGAATCGCCCAGCGGTCGGGACGTCCACATGAACCCGGAGGAGGCCGTGCGCGCCTTCGCCGACCTCGGCGCGAAACTCCTCATCCCCATGCACTACGGCACCTTCCCTCTAGGAAACGAGCCGCACGAGGAACCCGTCGACCGCCTGCTGGCCGAGGCCGACCGCCTCGGCATCAGCGAACAGATCCTCATCCCCGAAGAAGGCGTCGGCGTGGAATGGTGAGGGTTCTCACCACGAGCGGGAATCCACGCTGCGTGTTATCCCGGAAGGAAAGCTTCGCAAGCCAGTGTTATCTATCAGTCCTTGGGTATGGCCCTCCGTCCTGACCGGTGAATGGGGACGGTATGGGGCGTAACCATCGAGATTGACGAAATCGAGGCGAGGTTAAGAAACCAACCGGTCATTGTGCCACCCCCATGCCCGAGAGTTTGATGTCAAACGGGTTTTCATTCGCATCGTTGCTCTTGATATGGATGGCGGCCGTGCGTGTTCCTGCGGCGTTGGGTTTGAAGGTCACGGTGAAGGTGGTCTTGCCGCCGGGCGCCAGTGATGCCGCCGCCGGGGCGGCCACCTGGAAGTCGGCATCGTTGGCGCCGTTCTTCGAGATCGCCAGTCCTGTGAGTGCGGCATTGCCCGTGTTTCTGATAGTGAAGGTCTTGACATTGCCAGACAACCCCACGGTTACGCTGCCAAAGGCCTTGTTCGCCACGCCGTCTGTCAGATCCGATCCGGACGGTTGCTCCACGGCGATTTCCGGAGCATTGCGTGTGGGATCTGTTTCCAAATCGTAGCGTGCTATACCGAGTGAAAGTTTATTGCCTGCTGTGATGAACGATCCACCCGCATACAGTGAATTTCCTGTAATAACCATGCTTGACAATTCTCCGCTACCCACGATTCCCCTGAATCCTCGTCCCAGCAATAACCATGATTGCCCCGTCCATCTCGCCACTCCATGGAACCATTCATTGTTATCAGGTCTATAAAAATAGGCGCCGATATACAAATCGTTTCCTTCAAAAGCCAAACTGATGGGTCTGGAAATGTAGCAAATGTAAGCACCCAATTGCGCTTCACCGGGGTAACCGAGCCATGCCGTTCCATTCCATCTGGCGACCCCGCCGGAGGCTGCAACCCCGCCAATGGAAGAAAAAGATCCGGCAACAAAAATCCTTCCGTTGTGAGCTTTGACCGAATTCACCTCACCACCGTCGTTGGTGCCTCCATTGATGGAATGCCAGGCATTGCCATCCCAGCGCGCAATGTTGTTGGTTGTTACCCCACCCGCTGCGGTGAAAGTTCCGCCCACATAAAGCCCGTCTGTTCCGACTGCCATGCTGCTAACCACACCCAGGGGATCGCCATTGTAGCCACCCTTGAGTCCTTTCCCTAGTGGCGCCCAGTTCAGACCGTCCCATCGGGCAATTGAATTGACAGACAAACCGCCAGCATGGTCGAACCAACCTCCAACATAAACATTTGTATCGCTGACAGCAATTGCCTTGCAATCGACGTAGCCCTCACTGGAAGAACCTTTATAGGAAATTCCATTATTGACCCCATTGCCCAATGGCTTCCAGTTGGCTCCATCCCACTTGGCAACATTATTCGCGTAACCCGTCCCAGCAATGCTGAAGTTGCCTCCTACATAAAGATCTCCACCCGCTGGAGCGATGGCATCGAC
>CANBTO010000331.1 GCA_947372405.1 Verrucomicrobiaceae bacterium | reverse complement strand
GTGGAGGAGGCGGTGGTGGATTTCCTCGACGGCAAGCTCAACGGCATCACTTTCTCGTTATACAATCAGGGGGATTCCGGCGGGATCGCGAAGGATGAGTTCCAGAAACGATTCAAACTGTGCGGAACGAAGATCGGCGGTCTGTTAGGCGTGCGGCCGTCGTCGAAGAAAGCGAATCCCGTCGAAGGCCTGCTCTCCGAGGGCTGGGTCTGGGTATCGCCCAAGGGCATGGCCGTGCTTGAGAACAATCCGGAAGCCAACACCGGCAACGCGTCGTTTCTCCGCCTCAAGATCGCACCGCGCGATGCGAGAGGCTCCATGGCCGCCGCGTTCCAGGACCGGTCCGCCGCGGTGAAGCTGTCCGACCTGCCGAAAAACGTGGTCAAGCAGCCTGATGGAGACGTTTACATCAAGGGCATTCCCATGGTGGACCAGGGGCCGAAGGGATACTGCGTGGTGGCGTCGGCACAGCGCCTCTTCGAATACTACGGCATCCCCGCGGACGAGCATCAGATCGCCCAGGTCGCAGGGACGGACGCGCGCGCTGGCACGAACATTCTTGCCATGTCCGATGCTCTGGGAAAGATCGACTACCGCTTCAAGACCCGGTTCAAAATCCTCACCCTCAAGAGCACCGAGGGACTGGTGGAGGTGAACGAGCGCAAGATGACCGCGGGAAAACCTTTTGGCCGGGACAAGTTCGCCAAGGAGATCCACCATCACGTGGACCAGGGAATCCCTCTTCTGTGGGGGCTCATGCTCGGTCTTTATCCCGAGGAACCCTCCATCGCCCAGCAGGCCGGCGGAGGACACATGCGGATGATCATCGGTTACAACGACAAGACCGGGCAGGTGCTTTTCAGCGATTCCTGGGGTGCTGGCCACGAACTCAAAAGGATGACCATGGACAACGCCTACAAGGCCACGATGGGGCTCTTCGCCATGTTCCCGACCGTGCATTGATCACGAATTCCGAGGGCAACGGCAGATCCACTTTGGGAAACCACTGAGTTTGTGTTTTCGGAGGTTCCCACGCGAACGGGAAGACCGCGCCGAAATCGGTTTGCTCTTCATCGCCTTAACCTTGGCACGCGCTTGCGGCGTCCCGGAAGCTCACCATGCGGTGGTTTACCTGATCCCAGAGATTGGCACGAAAGCATCCGACGATGTCGCGGAGCCTGAGGCGCGTGATGGTGGGATGTTGCAGTTCGGGAACGGCTGCCATCGCTTCCCGGAGCCGGTAGAAGGGAATGTTGCTGTTGAGGTGGTGGACGTGGTGGTAGCCGATGCAGCCGGTGATCCACTCCATCAACCGGCCGGTTTTCAAGTAGCTGGCGGTCTCCAGCGCCGCTTGGACGAAGTTCCACTCAGCCGGAGTGAATACGTGGACTCCCGGGAAGCTGTGCTGGGCGTAAAACAGGTAGGCCCCCATCGCGGAAGCGATCCATAGCGGCAACAAACCTGCGAACAACACCGTCGCCCAGCCGCCGACCCAGCCGAGGGCGGCGAGATAGGCGAGG
The DNA here is from genome assembly GCA_947372405.1 of Verrucomicrobiaceae bacterium. The sequence goes on along the minus strand of CANBTO010000331.1, from coordinate 4,562 downwards.
TGTCCCACGAAACACAAGGCGGACGGCCAGTGCTTGCGCGGATTTCTGAACAACGAGCCAAGGCAAATGCTGACCATGAACACCGAGAGATAGGCGCAGGCAATGTTCAGCGGGTGCCGGATGAAGCGGTAGCGGAAACGCTGCGCCCGTGACGCCCTCCCCCACGTCACGGTGTCCAGCAGCGGAAACGCCCCGATGTCGGTGGCGATGGCCGCTTCAGACTCTTCATCCGCCGAGCCGATCATGCCAACGTGCGCATGGTGATAGTTATGGGTCTCCCGCCAGGAGCGGGGCGGGGTCAGCATCAGGACTCCCAGTCCATACATCAGGATCTTCGTGAGTTTGGAATCCCGCAGGATCGCCCCGTGCATGAAGTCGTGGTAGATGATGAAAGCCCGGATCATCGCCAGCCCTGCCCCCACGGAATACAACAAGCGAACCGGCCACCACACCGGCAGCGCAGCGGCACCCAGAAACAAACCCAGCGGCATGAATGTGGTCAGGAGCTGCCACCAACTCCGCTTCCGGTCCTCGCTGGCAAACGGCTTGAGGGCATTCAGGATTTCCTTGCTGGATCGTATGGCTGGGGCTGAGTCGATGGCGCACCTCCAATCAACGTTAAAATAGGCTGGCTCCGCCTTTTGACAAGAAATTGTCCAAGGGAGGTGGCGCGGTTTTCTTCATCTCAGAAAACGCAGGCTGTGTGCGCCTCCGCTTGAGGACTGGCTTTTCAGCGCTTTGACGAGATCTGCTTGCGGAAAAGCGGGACGAGGTTGGCGTCCATCCATTCGAAAGCTGCGGGCAGGCCGCCCTCCTGATAGAGCTTGCCGATCGAGGCTTCGACGCGGGTCGGGTTTCCGAAAGCGCTTAGAAAATCGTTGGATGTCAGCCGGGTGAACCACTCGCCGTCCATCGCGTCGCGTTCGCGCAGAACGAACTGGCGGGCGAACAGGGCCAGCACTGCATCACCTATCCATGCTGCTTCACGTTCCTTGCGGAGTTCTTCATCTTTTCGGCTCACGCGCGGAGCATGCACGTCACGGCACCGGGCGCACAAGTCTTTGCATGCGCTCCCGCTCCATCCGCTCGCGCAGGCGGGATTCCGAATCCGCGTCCCAATAACCGGGTTGAAGCTCCAGAAAAACAGAGGAATAAGGCAAAGCGGACTGCGTCCGGATGACAAGCACGTCGAAACTGCGGTTCGCGTCCTCCATAAGTGTCAGCAGCGACTGCTGGTCCAGTTCGGTCGTCTCGTGGCCATGCAGGGCACCCTTCATGCGTTTGCGCAAGTCGTCGATGCCGGGCGCGAAGTCGTTTTCCACCGAACGCAGTTCACGCGTCACGTACACCTGCGGGCGGACGTTTTCGGTTTGTTCCAGCGTTCTGAGCACGAAGTCCAGTGCTTCGGGAACATCCACGGAGGCCTGCACCTGGCGCACTCCCGGGCGGTTTTGCGCGGGAAACGAAGCTTCGGCGATGACGATCCAGTTGCGGTATCCGAGTTGGCCCGCCTGCCTTTCCACCGCCGCCTGCCAGGTATTCTGTCCGCCCATGTCCACGCACGCCACCGACAACAAGGCTGTCACAAGCGCACACACCGACGAGAAGCGAACCATGGCTCACACATAAAACCGTGCATGCCCCCGTGTCAACGCGTTGCCTGTGGCGACGGCGTCTATCACGGGATTTTCCGTTCGCTGGCAGTGTCGTTGTTGCGGGTAAGCGATCTGAAGTTCTTCCAGCGGTGAAAGGTCAGGTAGTTCGCATCGTGACAGCGGTTGGCTCCGCCCTCCACGTCATCCCAAGCAGTGCGGCAGACAGCGACGAGATCGTTTCCATCAAACTGCCAGTCAGCGTATTGGAAGCCGTGTTTGTCTGCATCCGGATGATGGAGCAGGACACAGCGGGTCTCCCACACGCGGAGGTCCCGGCTGTGGACGAGGGCGAGGGTGTTGCGGATCCCGGCCGGTCGGCCCGTATTACCCACAACGATGTTGGCAAGGGACCAGTATCCGCCACCTTCGGGATCCTTGCGGATGGTGAATTTTTTGGCGCCACCGGGAAAATCGATGAAATCTTTTTCCGGATCAAAGGTGGCGGTTTTTCCGTCAGGCGTCATGCGGACGATGGCGGCTTTTTCAGGAAAGCGGGAGTTGTCCACGCGCAGGATGTCCAGGATGTTTCCCGAGGGATCGATCACGGCGTTGCCTTCCAGCCATGCGGCGAAATCGTGTCCGAGCCATGTAGGGTTGCGTGCAAGCGGATTGCTGATCGTCCAGCTATCAGCCTTCAACAGGTCGGCTTTCACCGGTGCGGAGAGCATGCGGGCCCGATAGCGCGCGCCCCATAAGAATCCTCCATCGGCGTCTTCGACAGCGCGCCATAGCCTCCCGTCGTGCACGACGACGGGAACGGGTGCCGTGTGCCACGCACCGGTGGCGATGAGACCGTGATCGGCGTCGATGGGTTCGGTCCAGGTTTTGCCGCCGTCCTCCGAGCGGCGGATGATGAGTCTGCCGTGTTCGTGATCCGTTCCCATGGCATAGGCCTTGCCCTTGTGGACGAAGAGGTTCTGCCAGAAAAATCCGCCGATTTCCGCGACGAGTTTCCAGGTTTTGCCCTTGTCGGACGATCGATAGATCCGCCCTTTCGAGCGGACGGACTGGTTGCTCTTCGGGCCGAAGAAATCATGCGAAGCGAGCATTGCGCCATCCGGCAGCATGCACAGCGAGGGTGAACCGATGTACAGTCCGCTCGATGCGGGCGAATGGTCGATGACAGTGCCGGGAGGCGGCAGAAAATCCCGTTTAGCCCTTTCCTGAGCGCAAAGAGCCATCGCGGCGGCCGCTGAAAACAAGAACTGTCGGAAAATCGGGATCGTCATCGGAAATGTGAGGGGGGCTTCCAACGCTGCATGACGAGACGATGTTTCACACTGGCGAGCGGCAGGAACTTCGGCGCAGCAACAGAACTTGACTTTTGGGCGTGTGACCATCCGGCATTCGGCTGACATGATGCAGAATATCAAAACTTGCTTATTTTTTAAAAAATCACTATTGACGGGTTGCTTATTTTTTAATATATCCAAACCAACTTGTTGCCCCCACGAAGCGCTTCTGCTTCCGCAAGTTGATTTCATCCCCCTCCCCCCACTGATGATTCCTGAGGAATACATGGTGTCAGCCTCCATGCTCATGCTGCTGATTGCAGGCGTGATTGGGAGGATGCTGCTGCGCGGCGGATCCACCCGCTTGTGGTTGCTTCTGTTTTCCGCCTTGGCGGGACTTGCGGTAGTGGTTTCGCTCGGCGTGAACCAAGCTGGAGAATCCGGCAGAAATCGTCTGGAACACGTTCTGGCTCAAAGGGACGCACAAGCATTGACGGACTCCATCGAGCAGGAACGCATCACAGCCTTCATGGAGTTCGGGTTGATGGGCGCAGGCGCGCTGCTGGTGCTGGTCACCGCCGTGGTGGGGTATCTGGTTTCCAGAAACGCGAAATACCTTTGCAAAAACGCCGCCCTCAGTCTGGAGCGCGACCGGCTCGAAACCCTCGTGAATTCCATCGACAGCATCGTCTGGGAATTCGATGCGAATGATCTGGGTTTCACCTTTGTCAACAAACAGGCGAAACGCATTCTCGGTTACGAGGCCGGGAAATGGCTGGCGGATCCGGGTTTCCGCGCGTCCATCCTGCATCCGGATGACTGCTGGGCGCTGGCGCACTGCCGCCAGATGATCCAGCTCCGGAAGCCATATGAGTTTGATTACCGGGTGATCTCAAGTAGCGGGAATACCGTCTGGGTGCGCGAATCCGGACGGGTCCTGACGGACAAAAACGGTGCCCCGGCCTTGGTGCGTGGAACGCTTCAGGACATCACCTCGCTGAAGGACGTCGATGAGGAGGTGAAGCGCCTGAACCAGAGTGTGCTGGAAGCGTCGCGCCACGCAGGCATGGCGGAAGTGGCCACCACGGTACTCCACAACGTCGGCAATCTGCTCAACAGCATCAGCGTTTCCGCCGCGTTCGCCTCGGAACGCATGAAAGTTTCCAAGGCCGCCGGCCTTCGTCAGGCCGCGCTTCTCATGCGTGGCCACAACGGCCACTTGGCGGAGTTTCTGACGCAAGATCCCAAAGGCCGCCTTCTGCCGGAGTATCTGGACACCGTCACCGAACAGTTGACCAACGAGCACGCAGAAGTCATCGGCGAGATGAAGTCCCTCAGCGAGAACATCGAGCACGTCAAAGGGATCGTCGCGATGCAGCAGGACTATGCCAGTTCCTCCGGAGTGTTCGAGTTCCTCCATCCTTCCGATCTTGCGGATGACGCCTTGCGGATGAACGCGGACGAGTTGAAACGCACGCGCGTCCGCTACACGCGGGACTACAGCATCATGCCGCCCAAAGTGAAAGCGGACCGCCACAAGGTGCTGCAAATCCTCGTCAACATCATCCAGAACGCCATGCATGCCATGGATGCAGCCCGTGTCGCCGAAAAACTCCTGGTGGTGGGCGTGCAACCCGCAGCCGACGGCTCGATGGTTTCCATCAGCGTGCGGGAC
>CANBTO010000330.1 GCA_947372405.1 Verrucomicrobiaceae bacterium | reverse complement strand
AGGTCAGCCTGGATTCCGTGCGCGACGGCCTGCTCACCGCCTCGTCCGAGGCCATTTCCTGGATATTCTCCGGCCGCAGTTGGTCCAGCCGCATGCCCTCCGGCAAAAACCCGGCCACCGCGGCCTTCCGCCTTCTGGATGAAAACACCCGCCGCAGGATGTGGATCAATGGCCACCAGATTGGCGCGGTCAACGCCATCCAGCGCCACCAGCCGTTCCTCGCCCTGAAACATGATCCCGTGCTAATGGAACTGCCCGGCCTGTTCGCTGCGTTTCCCGCCATGCACAAGGCGGAACTGCGGCTTCGCGACGTTTTCGACGGCGACGCGAACGGCACCTGGGTGGGCGGCGATTTCCTGCGCTCAGTGATCCAAACCAGCCAGATCACGGCCACCCTCACCTTCTACGACTTCAGCTCCAAAGTCCTCAAACCCGTCGAGCGCGCCGGCCTCTGCCACTGCCCATGCCTCGCCGTGATGGGCACTGTCGTCACCATGTCCATGCCCCACCCGGCGGTGTCCGACGACAACTTCGAGCCCCAGCACGGGCACAAACCCCGCTCCTGGGGCAAACCCCTGCCCGGTTGGCATTTCACCACCCGCCCGGCCGACAGCACCATCCACGCCCACGGCCCCGCCGCCCCCGAGGGCGGACTGCCCCTGCCCGCAGGCTGCACTTTCGATGCAGAGGGCTTCCTCATCGCCCGAGCAGGGAAGTGAGCAGATGGCTTTCAGGCCAGTCCTCTGATACCATCTCCAACAAATCATACGACTCAATGAAAACTGAGGGATCAGGGATCAGGGGCTAGGGGCCAGCGAAGAATTGACACTCTGGCGTCTTTTCCAGCCCCTGACCCCTAGCCGCTAGCCCCTCCATCACCCGGCCAATAGGTCGGGCCTTGCCTTGCCTCAAGGGGTTGGCGCGGGTGCGGAGATCTTCTTATCAAGAAGCCATTTCCAGCCCCATTGGCCACCCCAAGTGTGACTCGTTTTGTTTCCCGCTTCTCGGGTGTATTCCAGGCCGTCCTTGATTCTCATGGCGACGCGCAGACGGTCGCCGGAAATGTGACAGATGAAAAATCCCTTCTCGGTCTGGCCGTCGTTGACGCAATCCCATTTTTTCTCCTCACCGGGTGGCGCCCACTTGAGGATGCCGGTGCCGCTGTGGCCGTAAAGATATAACACGACGTTGTAGTTTTTCGCGGCTTCGTAAACCGCCTGCCAGTCCTCCTTCACCCACCAGTCCGTGTCGAAACCGCAATGTGACATCAGGACCACCGGCCGACCACTGGTGCCGACCTTATCTCTCAAATCCTCCTTCATGAATGAAAGGGAACCCTGCGGATCATGCCAAACGGGCGAGTAATGCACGCCCTCGTGCTGCTTGTCCGCCGGATAGATGTTCAACTGCACGAAGTGGACGTCGTCCCAGTCCCATGAGTAGTGCAGTCCGTTAGAGGAAAGGTTGGAAATCTGCTTCTGCTCCAGGCGGATCTGGTTGCGCTTTTTCAACTCGGTCTGGAAACTGAAGCACTTCTCCGCACCCACTCGGGGGCCGTCGTGATTGCCCCAGCCTTCGAAGACATGGTATTTGAGCAGGCCGTCGTTGCCATTCAGCCCGAAGTCCGCGACGAACAGTTTCCATTGTTCGTCACTGAGGTTGCGGCCCTCGCGGGTCTTGTCGCCATCGTCGATCAGATCGCCCAGCACAAGCACGCCGCGCGGCGTGGAGATTTTTCCGCCACCGAGCTTGTCTGGCCATGAAACTTCAGAGATGCGGTTCATCTCCTCGATGGATGTGCGGTTCAAATCGTTGTGATGGCCCAGCGGGCAGTCGGCAGCACGGTAGTGGCAGTCCGAGGTGGAGATGAAGGTGACGTCGCGCTGGGCCGATGCGGTGATGGCGAGCGGCAACAACAACAACCATGGAGCGAGCAGTGGTTTCAGGATTGTGTGACTCATGGTGTGCTTGCGGTTTTTCGCAGCGGCTTGCGGCTGATCATGCCCCAGGTGTCATCGAGCTTGCGCTCGGCGACGGTGAGTTCGTCTCCGGTGATGTGGAAAACGAAGAACCCGTGGGTGACCGGTTCGTTTTTTTTCGGGTCTCCACGGAAATGTGGCGGGTGATAGACGTCGATGCCCTGCCATTGATAGATGAACGGCTTGTGCGCGTGTCCGTGCAGGATGCCGAGCATGTTGTAGTTCTTGATCAGGTTGAAATAATCCACGCGCCATTGCTCGGGCCACCAACTGAGGCTGTGTTCCTTGTCGAAACCGAAATGGTGCATCGTGATGACGGGCCGCCCGCTGGCTCCGACGTTTTTCTTCAGGTCCTCTTCGAGGAATTCCATGCTGTGTTCCGGATCATACGGGTGGCAGGTCGTGCCGGGTGAGATGCCGCAACTGACAAAATGGATGCCATCCCAATCCCACGAATAATGCAGGCCGTTCGCGGAGAGCATCGTGAGGCCGACGCGGCGTGGGTTGCGTTCGCGGATGCCGTCGCGCACCGGCAGACCCGCGCCGCCATCGTGGTTTCCGAAGGTTTCGTAGACCGGATAAGCGAGTTTTCCGTCGCTGCCGGTCAGGCCGTAGTCCCGCACGAACATGTCCCACTCGGGTTTCTTGCCGCTGTTGGTGATGTCTCCGATGTGGAGCACCCCGCGCGGTTTGCCCACCGCGCCGCCGATTTCAGCGGGATACTGGGTGCCCGGAAGATGGTTCATTTTTTCCACCAGCAAGGGCACGGTCTGGTCACCGGCGGGACTGAGACCGTAATGGGTGTCTGACACCACGAAGAAGGTCAAATCCCTCGTCTCCGCGGACAAGCCGCCCCATGCGAGCGACAGCACCACAAGCGAAATCAGGCATTCACGCATACTACCCACGCATTAAGTCCCTGATCGCGGAACTGTCAACGGGTTTAGGGGGAATGCCAGGGCATACACCTGCGATGAAGAGGAAGCTTCTGAAAATGAAGCGGATGCCAGCTTGACAGCCCGCCGATTTCCGGCACTCTCCCCGCCCCGCCGCGTCGGAAACGTGTCGGACACCATCGCATCTCATGAAAAAGGACCTTCATCCGAAATACAATCCGGTCGTCTTCGTGGACATGACCACCGGCAAACGTTTCATCTCCCGCTCGACTAAGACCTCCGACAAGAAGGAAGTCATCGACGGCGTGGAACACAGCCTCATCTCCATCGGCATCACTTCCGACTCGCACCCCTTCTTCACCGGTCTGGCGCAGTTTGTGGACACCGAAGGCCGCATCGACAAATTCCAAAAACGTTTCGGTGCCGTGCGCCGCGTGGGCAAGCCGAAGCTCGACTGAGCCTATCCGTCCGCATTCGTTTTCACTGAAACGCCCGCCTGCCCCGCGCAGCCGGGCGTTTTTTGTGCACCCGCACGGTGGGAAACTTGCGCAGGCTTGCATGATTCCGGAATCAGCCGCGTAATTTCCCCGTCATGAAATTCATCCGTCACGCCGCCATCCTCACCATCGTCCTGTCCTCTAGCCTGAAGGCCGTGCCCATTCCGGACGACCTCCGGCAAAACGGCTGGTTCATCGGTTGCCAAGCCTACACATTCAAGGAATTCAGCGCCTTCGAGGCGATCGCCAAAACCAAGGAGGCCGGCGGCAACATGATCGAGTTCTATCCCGGCCAGATCCTCAAGCCCGGCTCGTCGGTGAAAGTCCATCACACGATGCCCGCCGATGCGATGGCGGAACTCCAGGCCGAGTGCAAGCGCCTCGGCGTGCGCCCGGTGAACTATGGCGTGGTCGGCGCGGGCAACGCGGCGGAAGTCAACGCGATCATGGAGTTCGCCAAAAAAATGGAGCTCTACTCGGTGTGCACCGAATCCACCGAACTCGTCGCCGCCTGGGAAACGGCCGCCAAACAGTTCGACATCAACGTGGCCTTCCATGAACACGGCGGCTCGATGGACAAGCCGGGCTACAAGGTCTGGAATCCGCTCTACATCCTCGGCGTCGTCGAAAGTCGCGACCACCATCTCGGCGCCTGCGCCGATCTCGGCCACTGGTGCACCTCCAACCTCAAGCCCATCGACTGCCTGCGCATCCTCAAGGGCCGCATCATCAGCGTGCACTTCAAGGACAAGGCCGCCACCGGCGGCGCTCCGGTCGTCGTCGCCGGCAAGGGCGTGGTGGACACCGCCGCCTGCCTCGAGGAACTCAAGAAACAGAAGTTCGACGGCCATCTTTCCATCGAACACGAAGCCGACTGGATGAACAGCGTGCCACAAGTCCGCGAAGACATCGAGTTCATCAAGGCCCACGGCAAGTAAGTTGTTAGACCTGTCTCTTGCGAGCGCCCTTCGTTGCGGAGGGCGCTCTTTTTTTGTCACTCGAAGAGTCCAAAGGCAGCGACAATGTCTGTTATTTGGGACTTCTCTGATCCCGACGCACGTTTCCCAGGGGCAGGGGGCAAACCCAGTGGAAGCAATTCGCGCGGAGTATTCCACAAATTACGCGCAGACACAAAAAAGTCATATTTTTCATGATGCTATCGATTACAAGATTTTATAACGCACGCTCCCATCCCTCTTTCTGGTGCCTGCGGTCAAACCATGGACCTCTTTCAACCCCTTCGCAGTAAGGGGAAATCCGCCTGTCACTCTTTCAATCAATAAAAAAATTATGTCATACCAAAAAATATTCATGGGCATCACGATTGGAGTTATCTATATACTTACAGGCTGCGCTCCAACCACGCAAAGTCCGAGCCAAGTCTCTGCCGAAAAGCCAACATCAGACAAAGCCCTTGTCATCGTGGAAAGGGAATCCCAAGTGCTTGGTGGTGGGGTAACTGTCAATGTATTTGACAACAAGACCATCGCAGGCAAACTGGGATCGGGCGGAAAATTGGCGTGGCTGTGCGCGCCGGGGCAGAGGGACATCGAGATTGATGACTTGGGTGGAGCAGCACTTTTACCCGAATGGGGTAAAGCCAAAAATGGTAGACGCCTTACCGTCAAGGCTGGCCAGACATATCACTACAAATTTAATGTGAATGTCGCTATGTTAGAAGGTCCTGGTATTTTTACTATAAGCGGAATGACCGAACCTGAAATGAACGCGATGGCAGTTGATCAAGAGAAAAAATTTCAGGCAGCATGGAGTCGGCTACGGAAAGGACTGGATCCTACTACCGTTGCCAAAATGCTTCCATGTCCTGTTGTTGGCATGCCTGATACTGCGGGTAAGATTGATTTAGTGCTTAGAACAGAAGGAGCAGCCGCCGGCCACAGCTATGGTTTTTCCTTTCGAGATAACAAACTTATTGAATGGTTAGAGATTGGAGGAAGTTCATGGCTTGTATTGCTAAAAACACAACCCTTTGCGCGTGCAGGGAGGTCGGTGGCACGCGAATACAGACAGCAAAGCCATTTGTAGAATTCCCTCATCCGCGCCTTGGATTCCTAGTCGCGGCCAACCCCCGAAAGCAATTTCAATAAAAACAAACTCCTGCAAGAGTAATCATGAAACCAATCATCGCTATACCCGCCGTGGTCGCCATCGGATTACTTACGACCGCATGTTCCTCGAACATGCCGACACATCCACCTTCTCCCGCTAAGCCGTCGACAACTGCCTCCACGACGAAGTCGAAGAAATCAGGGAGCGATCTTTTCAAAGGATTGTCCTCTAAAACGCGAGCCGAATTGTTTCAAACGGAGAGTGAGCAGAATCTAGTAGCTATAATTCAAAGTGGTGCAGAATTGTCAGTTATATTACCCAGCGGAACAGTCGTGAAAAGCATTAATGGCGTGGTCACCGAATCACGGTAAACCACCATCTTTTCGCCCGCCCTCATGTCTAACAACCTACATTTACGACGCCGAACACGGGAAATGAATTCCTAGCAATCAAACGGTAATCTCTCAGTCAATGTTTTATGAAAAACACTATTAGAACCTATCCCAAAACCTGCTTCATAAGCAAGAGTGAGCATGTAAGATGAACGAAGCCTTGGAACATAGCCGTGGATTTTTCCCAACGGATGCACAAGCGACGGTAGTTTTGAAGCCATCCGATGGTTCGCTCAACAGTCCAGCGGC